>CAMWPK010000025.1 GCA_947176115.1 uncultured Clostridia bacterium | reverse complement strand
TTTTTTGGAAATAACAAATACATTTTTCAAATAATAGACAATTTTGGGGTAAAATAAAAACTACGCAATTTTTTGCGTGGTTTTTTAATGTTTATTTTTAAGCTGTTGAGATTTCTCGACTTCGCTCGAAATGACGTATTAGGGCGTAGCCCGTCACCTTGAGCGCAGTCGAAAGGTCTTTATCCGATTAGATTTCTCGACTATGCTCGTAAGGAGCGGAGCGACGGTATGGCTACTCTGTTACTTTAAGATTGGCATTGGCGTCCAAATCAATATTGCTCGCCTTAGCGCCTGTCTTTATCATATTATACGCTTGCGACGCTATCATAGCTCCGTTATCAGTGCAAAGCACCAAAGGCGGATAGAAGACTTGAATATTTTTTTCTTTGGCGCGCTGTTGCATCTTGGCTCTCAATACGCCGTTGGCGCCCACACCGCCTGCGATTACTACAGTTTTCACTCCCATATCGACAGCGCAACGCAAAGTATTATTGACCATAATATCAGTGACTTTATCTTGGAAAGAACACGCGAGATCGGCTCTGTTGAGCTTCTCGCCCTTTTGCGCGCATTTGTGAGCATAGTTAATGACTGCCGTCTTGATACCGCTGTAAGAAAAGTCATAGGTATCTTTGTCCTTATAGGGCGTAGGCAAGTCTATCGTCGGCTTGCCATCCTTAGCCAGTTTTTCTATTTGAGGTCCGCCCGGATATGGCAAATCAAGTACTCTTGCCACTTTGTCAAAGGCTTCTCCGCACGCATCGTCGTGAGTAGCGCCTTTGATTTCTATCTCTTCAAGCGATTTTACGTAAGCAATCGTAGTGTGTCCGCCACTAGCAATCAAACAAAGATAGGGAGGCTCTAGATCCGGCTTGGCAAGGTAGTTGGCAGAAATATGACCTTTAATATGATTGACGCCGATAAGCGGTTTGCCCGTCGCATAAGCCAAAGCCTTAGCGTAAGCTACTCCCACTATCAACGCTCCCAAAAGTCCCGCGCCGTAAGTCACGGCAATGCAGTCGATATCGTCCAACGTCATATCAGCCTTTGCCAAAGCCTCTTTAACGGTGTTGTTGATTGCAAGGGTATGATTTCTTGAAGCTATCTCGGGAACTACTCCGCCGTAACGCTTGTGAATATCAATCTGCGACGCAATAATATTCGAAAGCAACTCTCGTCCTCTCGTAATCGCAACTGCCGTCTCATCGCAAGAACTCTCTATCGCAAGAATTACAATATCCTCGCGACTGCGCATTGCGTCTAATTTACGATTGGCTTCCTCTAAATATCCCATTATACACTTTTCCGTTCTTATATTATATCAATATTATAGACTTTCGACTTCACTTTAGTTGGCTTTTTTAAGATAATCAAATATGAATTGCTCAATATCG
The DNA here is from genome assembly GCA_947176115.1 of uncultured Clostridia bacterium. GTDB lineage: Bacteria > Bacillota > Clostridia > Christensenellales > UBA3700 > RACS-045. The sequence goes on along the minus strand of CAMWPK010000025.1, from coordinate 10,703 downwards.
CCGTCCATAACTGCGGATATATTGCCTGTTTCGCACCCCGTGCGGTGGTCTTTTACCATTGTGTACGGACAGAATACGTAACTGCGTATTTGACTACCCCATTCGATTTTCTTTATTTCGCCTTTGAGTTCAAGCTCTTTTTCTTGCATTTCTCGCTCTTGTCTTTCGATAAGTTTGGAGATAAGCATACCCATAGCCTGCTCCCTGTTTTGGATTTGGCTTCTTTCATTCTGACATTGAACTACGATACCCGTAGGCAAGTGAGTGATACGTATTGCGCTCTCCGTCTTATTGACGTGCTGTCCGCCTGCGCCACCGCTTCGATAAGTATCAATCTTGAGATCCTCGGCGTTGATTTTAATCTCGTCCTTGTTCTCAATCTCAGGCATCACCTCAAGAGAAGCAAAGGAAGTATGCCGTCTTGCATTGCTGTCAAAAGGCGATATGCGCACAAGTCTGTGCACGCCCTTTTCTGACTTGAGATAGCCGTAAGCATTCTCACCCACAACCTTGAAAGTCACGCTCTTTATGCCGGCTTCGTCGCCTGCGAGCTTGTCCATTTCTATTACCTTATACCCCACTCTCTCAGCGTATCTAGTATACATTCTATATAGCATGCTTACCCAGTCTTGAGCTTCGGTTCCGCCTGCGCCTGCATGCAAAGTGAGTATTGAGTTGTTGCTATCGTACTTACCCTTAAGCAAAGTTTCCAATCTCAAGGCTTCGACGTTTTTCGAAAAACTGCCCAGTTCGTCTACGACCTCTTGCATTTCCTCTTCGCTACTTGAGCCTTCGGTAAGCTCGATAAGCACCGCTAAATCTTCGCCTTGCGCAAAGAGCTTGTCATAATGCTTGAGTTTGCTCTCTATCTTGGAAAGCTCTCTGTTGACCTTTTGAGCATTGTCCATATCTTCCCAAAAACCGTCCTTTGCTTGCTCGACTTTGAGTTCTTCGGCTTTTATCTTAAGCTCGTCATACGCCATTGCCTCGCGCACTTCTAAGAGCGATTTATTTATCTTGTCTAAATCCCATTTTGCTTGTTCTATCGTTATCATATTTACCTATTTACCGCAACACTGCTTATACTTCTTGCCACTCCCGCACGGACATGGATCATTGCGTCCTACCTTTTTACCGCTACGGGTGACAGTCTTGGATTTCGCTTCTTCGTTGGTAAGCATTTCGACGTCTTGCTCTTTATTTTGCTGTTGTTGAGGATTTCTCTCGAACTTGCTCTTAACAAGCGTACGCACTGTGTCGTATTGAATAGATTCGACCATTTTTTCAAACATATCCAAGCCCTCTATTCTATATTGAGCTACAGGATCTCTTTGCGCGTAAGCTACTAGTCCAATGCCTTGTTTGAGTTGGTCCATTGCGTCAATGTGATCCATCCACTTCTTATCAACGTTGTAGAGCATAACTTCTCTTTCAAAAATACCAAAAGCGCCCTTGTTACCGCTCTCTTCTAATAGCGCGCTCACTTCTTGACTCTTCTTCTCGTACTGTTCGCCTGCGACTTTCATAATATTGCCCACAAGCCCGTCGAGGGAATTGTCGTCAAGCTCAAGGATATAATCGGGAGTAAGAAGATTGGTTCCGTTCTCCAATACGCAATCTTCAAGTTCTTTATTAAAGCCCTCGTAATTCCATTGACGGTGATCTTCTTTGTAATCTACGTAAACTTCGCAAATCGACTTGACGACCGATTCCATCATTGCAAGTATCTGCTGATGTACGTCCATATCGTCTAGGACTATATTACGCTGTTCGTAAATAATAGCTCTTTGGGTATTCATTACGTCGTCGTAGCCAAGCACGTGCTTACGTATAGAGAAATTGCGGTCCTCAACTCTCGCCTGCAACTGCTCAAACTGTCTGGTAATAAACTTGCTGACGATTGGAGTATTTTCGTCCATATCCAATTTCTCGACTATCCACTTCATTTGATCTCCGCCAAATGCTCTTACCATATCGTCTTCCATTGACAGATAGAAGACCGAAGAACCCGGATCGCCTTGACGACCGCTTCGACCTCTGAGCTGATTGTCTATACGGCGAGCTTCGTTGCGCTCCGTGCCTATAATTCTCAAACCGCCCAAGGCTATGACTTCTTGCTTCTCCGCATTGGTATCTTTCGCGAATATGTCGTAACGCTTCTTGTATTCCGCCCTTGCATTGAGAATCTCTTCGTCGTCGGTATTAGCGTAGGACGTAGCTTGCTCAATAAGGTCGTGCGGATATCCAAACTTCTCAAGCTCCAACTTGGCAAGATGCTCAGGATTGCCTCCGAGAAGTATATCGGTACCACGACCTGCCATATTGGTGGCTATGGTAACCGCGCCTTTCTTGCCCGCTTGCGCGATTATTTCAGCTTCTTTTTCGTGATTCTTTGCGTTGAGTACGTTGTGCTTGATTCTATTTTTGGTAAGTATCTTAGACAGTTCTTCCGACTTCTCGACGCTTATCGTACCGACAAGTACAGGTTGTTGTCTGTCATAACAATTCTTGATATCTTGAATAATAGCGTTGTACTTGCCTGCTCTGGTCCTAAATAATTGGTCAGGCTCGTCAACACGCAAAATAGGCTTATTGGTAGGAACTACGACTACGTCAAGTCCGTAGATTGAATCAAATTCGTTTTCTTCCGTCTTTGCAGTACCGGTCATACCCGACAGTCTTTTATAAAGTCTGAAAAAGTTTTGGAAAGTAATGGTCGCCATTGTCTTATCTTCAGACTTGATTGGCACTCCTTCTTTTGCTTCGATTGCTTGGTGCAGTCCGTCGCTGAAGCGTCTGCCTATCATTTGTCTGCCTGTAAATTCGTCAATGATTATTACTTCTTTATCTACGACGATATAGTTGACGCCCTCTTGCATAATATAATTGGCTTTCAAAGCATTGTCTATATAGTGCTTGGTGCGTTGATTTTCATAATCCGATAAATTTTCGATACCGTAATACTGCTCAGCTTTTTGCGCGCCAAACTCGTTGAGAAATACAGACTTTTCTTTTTCGCCAATCTCAAAGTCCGCCTGATATGCAGGCTTTTGCTCTTGCTCATCTTCCTCTTGAGTGTCATCGTCGTTATCTACGCTGTCTTCGTCCTTTGGAGGCAAGAGCGTCTTGACGAATTTGTCGGCTCTCATATACTCGTCGCTCGGCTTTCCACCGCGACCGCTTATGATAAGCGGTGTTCTTGCTTCGTCTACCAAAATGCTATCTACCTCGTCTACGATTGCAAAGTCCAATTCCCTTTGCACCTTTTGGCTCTTATCCTTGACCATATTGTCGCGCAAATAGTCAAAGCCGAGCTCATTGTTGGTAGAATACATAATATCGCAGTTGTACGCCAACTTCTTTTCGTCGTGTGGCATATGCGCGTAGTTGACGCCTACAGTCAGTCCAAGGTATTTGTATATCTTGCCCATCCATTCCGCGTCGCGCTTGGCAAGATACTCATTGACGGTGACGACGTGTACTCCCTTTTTGTCAAGAGCTTTTAGATATGCCGCCAAAGTTGCTACCAAAGTCTTACCTTCACCGGTACGCATCTCGGCAATTCTGCCTTGATACAATACGATACCGCCTATCAACTGTACGCGGAAGTGTCTCATTCCAAGTACTCTGTCGCTCGCCTCGCGTACCGTCGCAAACGCCTCCGGCAACAAGCTGTCAAGACTTTCGCCCGACGCGCGTCTTTCAACGTAACTTTGGGTACAAGCCTTTAGCTCTTCGTCGCTCATAGCCTTGAACTTGTCCTCCAAGGCATCTATCTTATCAACAAGTTTATTTATCTTCTTAAGTTCTCTTTCGTTGTGAGAGAATAATTTGCTTAGTAGTCCCATTTTTCACCTACCTTTGGTAATTTCTGCCAACAATAATATTAGCATATAAATAATGGGCAAGTCAACGTATGAAATGCCCATTGAGAATAACTATGGAAAATTTTGAGTAAAAATTGTCGAAATATCCTTTCTAGCCTTGCAAAAACTCCATAAGCTCCCGCTCTATTGCGTCCAACAATTCTATTATCTTTTCCTCGTCTTTATCACTGCACTTTTGCGCAATACAAAGAGTTGTTTCGCCCTTGAAAGTGGTGCTTGTCAACTGTATATACGGCTTAAACTTGGTCGCTCCCGTCATAAAAGCGTATATACATTTCACTCCCTCAAGCTCCAAGTAGCCATCCGGTATTATTCCTATATTGGACATGCCAATGAGAGGATTTTCATAGCCTATCTTGATCGCAAACTCCGCAATAGAATATGGGAACAACTTAAACGCCAACGAAAGCAATGGTATGCCGTAAAGTCCGCAATACTTATCTTGCTTGGAAGCGTCGTTTTGATCTGATACTTTTTGCAAAGTATCGTAGAAATTTTCTCCCAACTCCTGCAAGACGCAAGGCATAAAGCCTGTCAAATTTGTAACGCTCTCGGAATTTGTAGACTCTATATGATCTCGCAAATTTTTCATACTGGTGATTACCAATCTCTTATCGTCGCTGGGCGCTAGACGAGTGTATATCGCTCTTGCATACGCAGTCATAAATACGTCGTTGAGCGTAGCTCCGTGTTCCTTGCCTTTTGCTTTCAACGCAACTATAGTGTCATTTGTGAGTTTCTTGAAGTTAAACCGCGTGCGACAGTCCGTATCGTCTGTAAAATCAAATTTATTTTTGACGCCCGTATGCGACACGTTCTTGTAAAGTTTCTTGGCTTCTTCCGCCTCTTCTTCGCTCATATCCTTGTAAATTTGCGAATAACTGCGACTACCATTTTTGAGCTCTAAGTCGGATATATCTCCTCCGCTAGCAATCAAATTGTATCCCTCTACGATTTTGCTTATAAAGTACTTGAAATCTGCTCCGTCCAAACACATGTGATTGACAAGAACCGTAATGGCGCTTTGTCCTCTGCAAACGTGCAAAGTGATCTCGAATTGCAGTTTTGCCTTATAGCTTATCTCCTTTGCCAGAAAAGTAAGCGCGCTTGATTTTAGATCGTCGCAAATGACTTTTTGCGCCATTTCTTCAACAGTGTAATCTTCATTGACTTCCCAATATGGGTTTATAGCGCTACTGTGAAAACTTGAACGCAAAATAGGAAAATGAGTCACCACGCGGAATATTGACTTACGCAAAATATCCAAGTCTATTTCTCCGTCATAGACTACGGCAGAGTGAATCATTCTGTCATAATAATTTCTGAAAATATATTGAACTTTGTCCCACAGTTCTGCTTTTAATTTTTCCATTTCAACCTCTATCAAAAGTAATTTATTTGATTATTACCATATTTATTTCAAATAAATTATAAACAAAATAAGTTATTAATTCAAGAGTATAATTATGCAGAATTTACAGTATAATTGTTGATAATGCTTAATTTTCGCAAAGAGTTTTTGGAACGATAAACCTCAATGCGCCTTGAAGCACGTTGACTTCAAATCTATCTCCGGAGATAACTTCTCCGTCAAGACTTATCAAAAAGTTCTTTTGTCCTCCGATAATTTCCACCTTCTTGCATCTCTTGTAATGAAGATATGGCGATAAAGTGGGCATATCGAGATAATCTCCTGCCTTGTAATGATTCATAAGTTTTAAGAATTTGAACACTGATACGGGTTTTATACAACACACTTCCATATATCCGTCGTTGTTAATAGACCTTGGCGCGCATTTATACGACCCGCCGACGTATTTGCCGTTGACGCATGTGCATATGAGTATCTTGTCATCATTCATGTCTTCTCCGTCGCCTATGACTTTGCACTTGGTCTTTAGCGCCTTGAGCACGCCGTAAATAACAGCGGAATTATACGCATTCTTGCCACCGATTATCTTCTTGGACTTGATTTCGCTCATCTTCTTTGCAACTACGCTATCCAATCCAAAGTGACAGGCATTGACAGCATACCTATCGCCTACCTGTATTAAATCAATCTTTGTTTCTTTGCCCTCTAGAAGATTGTCTATATTGAGAAATTCTTGCTTGTCGCCGTAATACTTGACGTAATCGTTACCGCTTCCGCACGGATAAATTGCCAATACCGCATTTTTATGACCTACCATACCGCTTGCCACTTCATTAAGCGTGCCATCTCCACCACAAGAATAAAATACGATATCTTCAGCGCATTCCTGACACTTTTGCGAAACGTATCTTGTTGCGTCGCCTTTAGATTTGGTAATATAAATTTCATAATCAAGCCCTTGCTTCTCTTTAAGTTTGGCTTGTATCTCTTCAAGCGAGTTTTTTATTCCCGCGGTAGGATTTACTATAAATACGTTCTTCATATTTTCTTTCTCTTTATTGTAGGTTATGGCTTTCGCCGTTACTATTATGACTTAATTTAGATATTCATGTCAACGATATACGCATAAAAAGCATACCGATACTGTCCGCGCATAATTCAGCTCAGAAAATAAAACTATTCTATCGCGCTTGTTAAGTTGACGAAAGATACCCGATGGAAAACCATCGGGTATAAGCTCAGTGACCTTCTCCTTCTGCGTCTATTGCCAAAACTATCATAAGCACTAAAAGCGCGTCTTTAGGATCTACTATATCAATGACGTATTGATCGGTCAATTTCCATAGCTTCCTTTCCAAAGTCGCAACCAAAGAATTATCGGCGTCCACAATGGAATAATTGTGTCCTATTACATCTCCCTCAACTCTCCAGTCATTGCAATCAACTTGGAATTTTTGAGAGAAAAACGAAAATTTTCTTTTAACTCTGCCCACTTCCTGTTCGTTAATAAAAAGTCTGAATTGCGGTAAAATGTCAAAGTATTTTGACTTGAGATAGGCAATCTTTTCCCCTTGAGTATTGTAGATATCGTATTTCTTTGGGACACGCACTCTACCTTGAATCTTGTAGGCAATTTGTCCTTCTTCATCGTAGATCTCATACTTGCCTGCAAGCGACATCATTTTTTGTTTGAACGTAAGTATCATAAACTGTTCTCCTTATAATGTTTTTATTCAATAAAGCATACCGCTCTATTTTCTTATACCGAGTTTTGACGCCGTATATCCGTCTAAATTATACTCTACGCTACCAAGCTCTATATTTCTGTTGGCGCCGTGATAATCCGTACCGCCGGTAGCCATTAGTCCTTTTCTCTTGGCTAAAGAAAGTATCGTCTTGCTCATCATCTCGTCGTGCGTAGGATAGTACGCTTCAATCCCCTCCAAACCGAATGGTTTTAAGCCGTCGATAAGCATCTCTATTTTACGCTGTTGGACAAACCTCAACGGATGGGCTATTACGGCAAAACCGCCCGCTTCCTTAATTAGTTTTACGCCTTGAATAGGAGTAATTCTCTTTGACGGATAATACGCCTTGCCGTTGACTCCAAGATACTTGTCAAATGCTTCGGGAATACTGGATACGTATCCTGCCGATACCATGAGTTTTGCTATATGAAGTCTGCCCACGCTTGCGCTATCTCTAGGCAAGGTATCTTTGTCAATCTTAATTCCCAAAGAATACAGTCTGTCTATTATCAGCGAAGCTCTTTCCTTGCGCTTGCTCTCAAAATATTCTAGCTTTTCTAAAAGCGCGTCGTTGTTACCGTCAAATGCGTAACCCAAAATGTGTATCTCTTGATTAGAAAACGTTGAGAGCTCAACTCCGTTAATATATTGTATGCCCTTGGATAAAGCGTATTCTTTAACTTCAGAATTTGCCTTTATGCAATCGTGATCGGTGATAGACATACATTTTATGCCTAGTCTTTCCGCCTTGTCTACTATTTCCTCCGGCGCGTCCGTACCGTCGCTTAATACGCTATGTATATGCAAATCAATCTTCATTATTCTCCTACTTCTCCATCTGTATCGCTTGCACCTACGACTATATCCGAGGCAATTAATTTTTGCTCTTCGTCATTAGGTAAGCCCGAACTTACTCTTGCAAGTCTTTTGGTTATTAACTCATTTCGCTTTTCGACTTCGCCAATGGTATTTACCATCGTATTGGCATTCTTCTTTATGCTGGATACAAGATTGGTATACTTCGTAAAGTCTTTTTGGAAATCTTGCAACGCCTTGGCAATCTCCGAACTTCTCTCTTGAATCTTTAGTGTAGTAAAGCCCATTTGCAATGAATTGAGAAGCGCCGTAATCGTAGTAGGTCCGCATACCGTCACGTGATACTCATTTTGAATATGCGCCGTCAAAGCGCTGTTTTTAGCTATCTCTGCGTACAATCCTTCGCTAGGTAAATACATTATTGCATAGCGCGTCGTAACGCCTGTGATAATATACTTTCTCGATATACTCTTTGTCTCTTCCTTGACTGTATTGAATAACTCCTTTCTTGCGCTCTCCGTCTTTTCGAAATCCCCGCTTTCGCTTATCTCAACTAAATTGATATATTTATCTAAAGGGAATTTAGAGTCTATAGGCAGATAAACCCTCTCTCCTTGCCCCGGCATAACTATTGCAAAGTCTACCATTTCTCTAGATTTGCTATCAAGTCTAAACTGACAATGATATTGCTCAGGCGATAGAATTTGATCCAGTAAGCTCTCCAAAGCCACTTCTCCCCATCCGCCTCTCGTCTTAACGTTGGTAAACATCTTGTTGAGATTGCTCACCTTGCCTGTCAATTCTCTCATTTCGCCAAAGCCTTGCTGAACCTGCGAAAGAGAATTATTGACCATCTCAAATGCGTTTTTGATTCGCTTATCCAGCGTTTCGTTGAGTTTTTCATCAACGGTCGCCCTCATTTTTTCAAGTTGAGCTTCGTTGCTTCTTTGCACACTTTCAAGTTGGGTCTTATTGTCGTCGCGCAACTCTTTGAGCGAATCTTTTAGAGAAATACCTATTCTGTCAAGAGAGTTTTCCGTAGTCTTGCCCATTCTATCAAGAGCTTCTTGCGTATCTTTTTTAAGAGAACCCAGCGCCTCGTCTGTGCTTCTGCTCATTTCAATACTAGCCTCTTTCAACTCTCTGCGTATTTCTTCCAAAGTTTCTTTTGTCGTCTTAAGATTATCGTCAAGCGTATTCTTAAAACTCTTCATATATTCAGCTAACATAGGCGCAAGCCCGCCGTTAGAAGCGTTTATTACGCCTGTTAAATTGCTAGATAAAATCTCGCGTTCTTTAGAAGTATGTTCGTTGATAAGATTCTTTACTTCGTTGAGATTATCGTTGAGAGTTTCTATCTCGCCGATTACGCTTCCGTCTTTTTCTATTCCATTGCGCTTTTTCTTTGACACAAAAAGATTAGCGATACTCAACGCAACAGATGCAACAAGCAATACTATAGCGACTATCAATAATACTAATTCCATTATCTATACCTTTTTATCCTTCTCTTCACAACGTCTAAAAGCGCGTCCTTTTGGTTGACTACGCAACCTCTCAACGCCAAGCCCCATATCTCGTTAAGAATCTGTCCTATCGCCTTTCCGTCAAAGCCTAAGGCTTTCAAATCGTTGCCGTCCACTGCAAGTTCCTTTATGCTCATCGGCACTTTTTCTTCAAGCATTTTAGCATATATTTTTCTCAACTTATCCGCCGTCCTAGAACCGTCAAAATATCCCGTACCTATGCTGTCTGCCTCAAACAGCGCCAGCATATTGTCAAATATGTCGAGATTATTTGCAATAAAACGTCGGCACTTGCTCTCCTTTGTATTGCCGTTGACGTCGAACATATGCAGTTCTACCATTCTTGAAGTACGCTCTATCTGACGTGTGGGATATTTAAGCCTAGTCATTATATCTCTCGTCATTTGCGCGCCTTCGATATTATGAAAGTACGTATTGCCGTCCTTTGCCTGACACGTCCCCTTTGCTATATCGTGAAAAAGTCCCGCCAATCTCACTTGAGGCGGACAAGCCTCGACAACTTTGAAAGTGTGCTCCAACACGTCGTATTTGTGATACTGCTCTTTTTGTTTGACGCCGTCGTTTTGAGCAAGTTCGGGAAGTATGATTGACAATACCCCTATATCTCGCATAAGACACAGCGCTCTGTAGCAATGATCTCCTTCTAAAATCTTGTTGAGCTCTTCCCTAATTCTCTCTACGCTTATCTCGCGCAATCTGCTCGCAAGTCTTTTTGCGCTGTCATAAGTATGCTCTTCTATCTCATATCCCAACTTGGACACAAAGCGCGCAAGTCGCAATATCCTCAAACCGTCTTGCGACAGCACGACGTCGGGAGAAATAGTAGTTGACAGTATGACTTGCTTTATATCTTCTATACCGCCGAGCGGATCTATTATTTGTCTTTCCTTTATATTGTAATAAATAGCGTTGCACTTAAAGTCGCGTCTTTTCGCGTCTACCGTCAAGTCGTCGGTAAACTGCACGTTAGTGGGCGTGTGTATTCCGCTTCCCGCAGGATAACTGTCAATTCGAAAAGTAGTGTACTCATAGGTGTTTTTCCCTTTGATAATCACAGTACCCAGTCTTGGCGATGCGCTGACCACTCCAAACGGCGTTTTGCCAAGCAAGTCTATCAACTCTTCAGGCTTCACTCCGCCCGACAGGTCAACGTCGTAAAACTCTTTGCCTCTCAAGTAATCGCGTACGCAACCGCCTACGGCGTATAAAGGTTTGTCAATTGGGAAATAACTTGCAAGTTCTTCAAGCTCTTCTCTCACACTTTCGTCAAACAATTTAATGACCTCGTCAATTAGTTATTTCAAGTATGCCCACGTACGGTAAGTTGCGGTAC
>CAMWPK010000024.1 GCA_947176115.1 uncultured Clostridia bacterium | reverse complement strand
TTATAGACGAGATAGATAAGATTGCAAGTAAGGCAAGCGGAAACAGTGGCGGACACGACGTATCTAGAGAGGGCGTACAGAGAGATATACTGCCAATCGTCGAGGGATGTACCGTCAACACCAAGTACGGACAAATCAAGACAGACCATATACTTTTCATTGCCGCAGGAGCTTTTCATATTGCAAGCGTGTCTGATTTGATACCTGAACTTCAAGGCAGATTCCCGATATCGGTAAAACTTGACAGTTTGACAGAAAAGGATTTTGAAGAGATATTGACCAAGCCTGACAATGCTATATTGATGCAATACACGGCGCTACTCGGCGTGGACGACGTCAAACTCAAATTTACAGGCGACGCAATCAAAGAACTTGCCAAGATTTGCGCGATAGAAAACGAAAATAAAGAAGATATAGGCGCAAGACGACTTCATACAATGATGGAGAGTTTGCTTGAAGATATATCTTACGAGGCTTGCGATACGCAAGGACCTACAGACGTAATTATTGACAAGGCTTTTGTAGACAAGCACTTCGAGAGCGTAATCAAAAAACTTAATCTCAACAAGTATATTCTGTGATTTATCGTCACACGTCATATTGAGTAAAACGAAGTGTAGTCGAAATATCTTAAAATTAAAATAGAATAAAGCAAAGAGGCAGAGAAATGATAAGCATACCCAAGGGAACTAAAGACGTATTGCCAAGCGAGAGTTACAAGTGGCACTATATTGAGAACACCGTGCGCGAAGTCGCAAGACTTTTTGGCGCTAATGAAGTGCGTACTCCGACTTTTGAACACACGGAGTTATTTTTGCGCGGAGTAGGCGATACGACGGATATTGTCAATAAGGAGATGTACACCTTTGAGGATAAGGGCAACAGAAGTATTACTCTTAAGCCCGAAGGGACGGCAGGCGTGGCGAGAGCGTATATTGAAAATTCGCTTTTCAATGCTCCGCAACCTACCAAGATGTATTATATCACTCCCGTATTTAGATACGAAAGACCGCAAGCCGGCAGATTGAGAGAACACCACCAATTCGGCGTAGAGTTCTACGGATCTTATTCACCGCAAGCAGACGTGGAAGTTATGTCGCTTGCCAAGAGTATTTTTGCAAAGCTAGGCGTCAAGGACTTGCAACTCAATATAAATTCCATTGGTTGCAAAAGCTGTCGCAAGGATTACAACAAAGCGTTGAGAGAATACTTTTCGTCTAAGATTGACGGTATGTGCGCTACTTGCAAAGAACGCCTTGACAAAAATCCGTTGAGAATACTCGATTGCAAAGAAGAGAAGTGCAAAGCTATAGTCAAAGACGCTCCAAGCACAATAGACTATCTATGCGAAGATTGCAAGTCGCACCACGAGAGCGTATGCAAGGGACTTACTTCAATAGGTTTAGAGTATACTGTCAATCCAAGAATAGTCAGAGGACTTGACTATTATACCCGCACTGTGTTTGAGTTTATCTCGACAGGTATAGGCGCGCAAGGTACCGTATGCGGTGGCGGAAGATACAACGACCTAGTAGAGCAAGTGGGCGGAAAGCCTACGCCGGCGGTTGGTTTCGGTATGGGCATTGAGCGACTTATTATGGTTCTTGAAAGCCTAGGACTTCCCATTGGCGAGCCGTATGTACCGACAGTATATATTGCTCCGATGTGCGATAAAGCCAGAGATATCGCTTTGACAATCGCCAACGATTTGAGAGCAAAGGGTATATCTGCAGAGTTTGACGTAATGGACAGAAGTTTTAAGGCGCAAATGAAATATGCGGACAAGTTGTCTGCCGACTTTGTCGTAATTATAGGCGAGGACGAGTTGAAAGCAAATAAGTTAGCCGTTAAGAATATGAAGACGGGCGAACAGGTGGAAATAAACTCGCAGAGTTTATTTGAGGTAATAAGTAAGAAGTAATAAGTAAGAGGTATTGATATTTCGAGCGCAGTCGAGAAATCTTATCCTTTAGCGAATCGTGGAGATTTCTCCATTCCGCTTCGCTTCAGTCGAAATGACAAAAATGTAGACATTATGACCAAAATGTTGTCATTTTGAGCGTAGTCGAGAAATCTCATCCTTTTGACGTCACTCTGAGCGTAACGCAGTGAAGTCAAAGAGTCTATATCAATACACAATACTGATAAAATAAAATAATAATTATAATAATTAAATATATAGAGGAAAAGAATATGGTAGATTTTCTAAACGGTTTAGAGAGAACGCATAAGTGCGGAGAACTTCGCGGTAGCGATATTGACAGGCAAGTCACAGTAATGGGTTTTGTGGCAAAGTATCGCAATTTGGGCAATTTGCTTTTTATAGATTTGAGAGATATCAGCGGAGTTGTCCAAGTAGCTTTTGATGACCAAGTCGATAAGTCCGTGTTTGAAAAGGCTACGGCAATTCGCAACGAGTTCGTCATTGCGGTAACAGGCAAAGTTAGAAGTCGCGGAAGCAATATCAACAAGAATATGCCCACAGGCGAAGTAGAGATACTTGCCAGCGATTTGCGTATACTTTCCGAGGCGGAAGTTACGCCTTTCGTAATTACCGAAGATATGAAAGTAGGCGAGCAGTTGAGATTAAAATACAGATATCTCGATTTAAGACGCAGTTACTTGCAGTCCAAACTCGTTATGAGAGATAAAATAACCAGAGTAGTTCGCAACTATTTGGCAGACAACGGCTTTTTGGAGATAGAGACGCCTTTCTTGGGCAAGTCTACTCCCGAGGGCGCAAGAGATTATCTTGTTCCGTCAAGAGTACATAATGGAGAGTTTTACGCTCTTCCGCAATCGCCTCAACTTTTCAAGCAGTTGCTTATGATTGCAGGTATGGACAGATATTATCAAATAGCTAGATGTTTCCGTGACGAGGACTTAAGAGCCAACCGTCAACCTGAGTTTTCGCAAATAGACCTAGAGATGAGTTACGTCGAAAACAACGAGCAAGTTATGGCAATCGCCGAAGGACTTATCAAAAGCGTATTCAAAGAGTGTCTTGGTATGGATATTACTGAGAAATTTAGACGCATACCTTACAGCGAGGCTATGGAGAAATGGGGTAGCGACAAGCCTGACACGCGTTTTGATTTACAACTCAAGAATTTATCGGATATAGTTAAGGACTGCGGATTTTCAGTATTTACCTCAGCTGTTGCCAACGGCGGTAGCGTGAGAGCAATCAACGCAAAAGGACTTTGCTCCAAGATGACGAGAAAGGAAGTAGACGCGTGTGGCGAGTTTGTCAAGAGTTACGGCGCAAAGGGACTTGCGTACGCAATGCTTCGCGAGGACGGTAGCGTAACTTCGTCAATACTCAAATTCCTTACGGAAGCAGAGCAAAAGGCAATCTTTGAGAGAATGGACGCGCAAAAAGGCGATATTATTTTCTTTGTCGCGGACAAGGATAAGGTCGTATTCGACAGTCTTGGCGCATTGAGATGCTATCTTGCAGACAAGTACGAACTTTACGACAAGAGCAAGTATGACTTCTTATGGGTAGTTGACTTCCCGCTTCTTGAATATGACGCTGAAGAGGACAGATACGTAGCAGTACACCACCCCTTCACCAGCGCAATAGTAGAGGACATACCTCTTCTTGACACTGACCCTCTTAAGGTTCGCAGTAACGCATACGATATGGTTATCAACGGTCAAGAAGCAGGAGGCGGAAGTATCCGTATTCACGACTGGCATATGCAAGAGAAGATATTCTCATTGCTAGGATTTTCGCAGAAAGATATTGAGGAAAGATTCGGCTTCTTCGTTGACGCGTTCAAATACGGAGCGCCACCGCACGGCGGACTTGCTTTCGGTCTGGACAGACTAACAATGTTGGTTACGGGTACAGACAATATCAAGGACGTAATAGCTTTCCCGAAAGTTCAGAATGCGTCTTGTCTTATGACGGGAGCGCCTGCGCCGGTTGAAGAAAAGCAACTCAAAGAACTTGCGCTCAATATAGACAAGAAAGACTAATCTATAAAGAAGAGATTGCATAAAAAGTTATATTGTTTTTAATAAATATCGACGGAGGTTGTATATGTTTAATAAAAAGCAAATTGACGACGTAATTAAAAATGAGCGCGAGGACGTTGCTGTGGGCATGTTTGAGCAGATGGAAAAACTTGCAGACGCGCAAGAGCGTCAAGAGGAGTTTTACGAAAGCGCTAGTTTAGAAACGCTACGTAATCTTGTAGAAAACGGCGACGACGAGGCTTGTTCGTATTATATTAACAAGCGTATCACTGAAGATCAAGGTCTTGATTGGGACGATATTAACTATTTAGATACCGCAATAAAGAACCTAAATTACTCTGCGTCTTTAATTGGAGCATATATCTACGGCTTAAAGAATTCACGCTTCAAAGACGTTGAAAAAGAATTTTTTAGTTATGCGGTCTGTGAACAGTATACTGATTCCGACGCTCACAAATACTTGGATAAAGCATATAAAAAGAATGCTTCATTGATAGACGAAGTAGATAGAGCGGTATTATCCGTATGTTTGGATAGATGGGCTACGTCAATGCTAATGGGAGAGAAATATTTCTCTTTTACAGCGCAGTTCAACAGAGCGGATAAGAGTTCGGAAATACCGGATTGGAAGTCGGCTTATATTTTTGAAATTAATCTTACTCACGAAAACGGACGGGAATCCGATTCTGAAGAATTGTATATAGCGTATATTCGTGGCAAAGATAAAGACGATTATCTTAACACACTGTGCAGTAACGTGGCGGAAATTCTTTCTGTCATAGCTCAAAAGACAGGATTGTCTGCGGGAGATTTATACGTTGACGGCAAAAAGCGTTTTCACTACGGAGCAAGCGTTTCCGTAAATAAGGGCAGTACTGAGGATGCCGTCAAAATTGTGTCTGATGCAAATTTGAACGTAAGCGTCAGCGACGAGGGTAGACTTAAGAGCTATATCTGCAGTTATTGCGGTGGCGCGACGGATTTTGGCGGAGTATGTTCTGTTTGCGGTAGAAAACAGGAGAATGTAGACAACGGCAATATCGTCATAAGAAAAGGCAAAAATACAGAGGCGCTTCGATGCACTCAGTGCGGATCGCCGGTGAATCTTGAAAATAACTGCAAGACAGCGTATTGTTCGGCGTGCGGTACTACTTTTGCCGTAAATGGTAGCGCTCTTACCGATGGCGTGTTTGGATTGAATTATGAAAATATTAGAGCAGATATGCCTGAAGGCGCGCAGTTGCCAAAAGTTGAGTTTGTAAGAGCCAGCATTGCAGAGGGCGCGATAACAGCGATAATGCCTCGTAATTTTATAGTAATGTCTGACGAAATTCGCAAAATAAAATATCCGACCAATGCGCCTAAATATATTTATACGACGCCGGATACCACAGTGAATCTCAATTTTAATTTCAAAGGCGCTCTGGAAGAAAAAGACGTCTTCGATTTCGGTCGTAATATGTTGACCGCTCTCAAGAGCGTATATACTACCGCAAAGTTTGGAGAGGCAAAATTGCTTGATAAACCCAAAAAAGTATTTTTCGTCGATTTCATTACGGCGGGTATGGACCAAAGTATATATAATGCGATGTTTTTCTTTTCATACCACGGTAAGCAAGGCGTAGGCTCATGGAATTGTTTAGGAAAAGACAGATGGTTTTGGGCGCCTGTATTTGAACACGCAGTAAGAACTATGGAATTCAAATGACATAGTCATTTATAAAAATTATGACGTTGATTTTGTTGATTATACTGCAAGATATATGATAAAATCAAATAGAAAATATTTATTAATATAGGAGATACTTATGATAGATTTTAAGGTTATCAGAGATACAGACCCCGAAGTTTGCGACGCTTTGGAATTGGAACTTACCCGCCAACAAGGCAATATTGAGCTTATTGCAAGCGAAAATATCGTTACTCCGGCGGTAATGGCGGCAGCAGGTTCGCACTTGACCAACAAGTATGCCGAGGGTTATCCGGCAAAGAGATACTACGGTGGATGCGAACACGTTGATATAGTAGAAAAACTTGCTATTGAAAGAGCATGTCAGCTTTTCGGCGCTAAGTACGCCAACGTTCAAGCGCACAGCGGTGCCAACGCAAATCTTGCGACTTTCTTTGCTTTGTTGCAGACAGGAGATACCGTGCTCAGTATGAGCCTTGCTCACGGCGGACACTTATCTCACGGAAGCCCTGTAAATATTTCAGGTAAATACTTCAATATCATTCCTTACGAGGTAGAGCAGTCTACGAGTATGATTGATTACGATAAGGTAGCTAAACTTGCTAAAGAGTGCAAGCCAAAACTTATTCTTGCGGGCGCAAGCGCATATCCGAGAGCTTTGGATTTCAAGAAGTTCAGAGAGATAGCAGACAGCGTAGGCGCATATCTCATGGTAGATATGGCTCATATCGCAGGTCTTGTTGCGACAGGATGTCATGCAAGTCCTGTACCTTACGCAGACGTAGTCACCACCACCACTCATAAGACTTTGAGAGGACCTAGAGGCGGACTTATTCTTACCAACAATGAAGAGATTGCTACCAAGATTAACAAGGCGATTTTCCCAGGTACTCAAGGCGGACCGCTTATGCACATAATTGCCGCTAAGGCAGTTGCGCTCAAAGAAGCAATGAGCGAAGAGTTTAAGCAATATCAAAGACAAATTGTCAAGAACGCTCAAGTTCTTGCTAAGGCTTTGCTTGATAAGGGTATCAATCTTGTATCGGGCGGAACCGACAATCACTTAATGCTTATCGACCTCACTTCAAAGGGTATGACGGGTAAAGAACTCGAAGCGTTGCTCGACAAAGCTCATATCACAGCCAACAAGAACGCAATTCCTTTCGATACCCAAAAGCCGTTCGTAACTTCCGGCGTACGTATAGGTACTCCTGCCGTTACGTCAAGAGGCATGAAAGAAGACGACATGCTAGTTATCGCAGATTGTATTGCAGACCTAGTTGACAACAAGGAAGAAGCAGTAGAGCGTTGCTCCAAGAAAGTTGCCGAGCTTTGCAAGAAGTATCCTATCTACGCAAACGATATCATTAGATAGTTATATTGAGAGCGTCATTTACGTTCTCAACGTCATTTCGACCATATTTATTAATTGCGCCCATTTGTTATAACAACTTTTGGGCGTAATTTTATTATTTTAAGTTTATACTTTAACTGAAAAATTTGCTATATTTAATAGTTAAATTATATTTCTTTTATATTTTAATTTATCCGTATAAAAACCGTTGACAAGCAAATAACAATAGAGTAAAATAATACCTAGTAAATTACTAGGAATACCGCTAAAGGTATGAGGTGGATATGAAATTATCTTCAAAAGCTAGATACGGGTTAAAGGCTATGTGCTATATGGCAGACCACCACGGAGAGGGGGTTATTAGCCTATCATTAATGTCGTCTAGCATAGGCGTGAGCGATAAGTATCTTGAACAACTCATATCTACGCTGAAAAAAGCGGGACTTATCTGCGCCAACCGAGGCGCCAACGGCGGATACTTTCTTGCAAAAGAGCCTGAGGATATATCGGTGGGCGAAATAATAAGAGCGCTTGAGGACGGACTGGTAATAATCGATTGCTTATCAGGCGAGTGCGACAGCAAGTGCGGTTGTTCTAGCAATCCTTGCGAAGGCGAGGGGAAGTGCAACTGTTCGACTTACAACGTCTGGAATAAGTTGTTTGAGGCAATCAACGACTGTTTGGATAGCATGTCCCTGGCAAGTTTAATAAAAAAAGAGGTGTAATATGTCACAAGATAGATGTATTTATTTGGATAATTCGGCTACTACTTATACCGACCCTAGAGTAATTGAAGAGATGCTACCGTATTTTGGGCAAGTATACGGAAATGCCTCGTCACAACACTTTATGGGTAGACAAGCTCTCAAAGCCGTTGACGAAGCAAGGGCGAAGATAGCAAAAGCCATTGGCGCCAAGCCAAGCGAGATATACTTTACCTCTGGTGGTACTGAGAGCGACAACTGGGCAATCAAGGGCATAGCTCACGCTAAGGCAGACAAGGGCAAGCATATAATCACGTCTTGTATCGAACACCCTGCAGTAATGAAAACTTGCGAGAGTTTGCAAAAGCAAGGTTTTGAAATAACGTATTTGCCGGTCAATAACGAAGGTATAATAAATCTTGACGATTTGCAAAATGCTATTAAAGAGGATACAATTTTAATAACCATAATGACTGCCAACAATGAAATGGGCGCAATTCAACCTTTCAAAGAGGTAGGCGCAATCGCCAAGAGCAAGGGTATCGTCTTCCATACCGACGCTGTGCAAGCCATCGGCAACGTACCGATAGACGTAGTCAAAGACAATATCGACTTGCTTTCCATGAGCGGACATAAGTTCTATGGACCAAAGGGAATTGGCGTATTGTATAAACGTAACGGCTTGAAGATAGAAAGATTTATGGACGGCGGAGAGCAAGAGAGAAATCTTCGCGCCTCGACTATCAACACTCCCGCAATCGTAGGTATGGGCAAGGCCATAGAGATTGCAGTAGAAGATATGGCAAAGAACAACGCGCATATCAGTGAGATAAGAGATTATTTTGTCAAAGAAGTGATTGCGAATATTGACGATATATATTACAACGGACCAAAGGACAATTCCAAGAGGTTGCCATCCAACGCCAACTTTTCCTTTAAGTATATTGAGGGCGAATCGATACTTATGCGCCTTGATATGGCAGGTATAGCGGTGTCCAGCGGGTCTGCTTGCTCGTCGGGTTCGCTTGAACCGTCATACGTGCTTTTGTCGATAGGCGTACCTATTGAAGTTGCGCACGGCTCGATAAGGTTTTCTTTTGGAAAAAACAATACGCTTGAAGAAGCAAAATACACAGTAGAGAAATTAGTTCAGACGGTAGACGTATTGAGAAAGATGTCACCGCTTTACAACAAATAAAGGAGTATATATGATGTACAATGATAAAGTAAAAGAAGCATTTGCCAATCCCAAGAACGTGGGATTTATCGAGGATGCAGACGGAGTGGGTAAAGTAGGCAACGCCGCTTGCGGAGATATAATGGAAATCTCTCTTAAGATAAAGGACGACAAAATCGTAGACGCTAAGTTCAGAACTTTCGGGTGCGCGGCGGCTATCGCTACGAGTTCGACGGCTACGGAAATGGTCAAGGGTATGACTATCGACGAAGCCTTGAATCTCACCAATGCAAAAGTAGTTGAAGAACTTGAAGGACTTCCTCCTCAAAAGATACACTGTAGCGTACTTGCAGAAGAGGCTATAAAAGAAGCTATTGAAGACTATAAAAAGAAAAACGGCAAATAACAAGCCATAATTTACCACCGACAAAATTCCTCAAATTGTATTATAAATCTTCCTTGTGTACACACTATGCAAGAGAAATTATAACAAGGAGGTGAACAAATGTTGAAAGCCGGATTAATGCTTGGCTTCGGCGCAGGCGTGGTAACAGCCGTTGTAGCTACTTCTAAGATGAAGAACACTATAATGGAACAGGGCAAGAAGATGCTCAAGGATAAAATAATCAAAGTCCTTGACTAGTTAAAGAGATTTTTCTCTAAAAGCAATAAGAAAAGTGGCTGTAACAGTTATAAAGCAGTGACAGCCACTTTTTATTTTATCAATTATATTTTAATACTGTCTATGGCAAAAGTCGTTTGTCGTATTAGGCGGGGCAATATAGCCGTCGATTTTGTCATTTGTTTCGAATATGATATTATCCACGTTTTTGACAGTTAAATCAAATTGTTGTTGAGTACGCACAGTCCATCCTATTACGAGCATATCAGGATTTTCTTTGCAAATCTTCTGATAATACTTGCTAGGCAAATTTTTGATAGAAGTTGCCAAAAAGTCTACGAAGCGGTATTGCTTCATTCTCTTGACAAGTATTCTATGGAAAGGATACCAATCGCAGAGCTGTCCGAGAATTATTTCCGGATGGTTTTGCGCCCACCAGCGTACGACGTATGGGTCAAAAGATTCAATACAGTAATTTCCTTTATAGTCTTTTAGTACATCCCAAATTTGCGAGCAAGTTACGTCAACAAGTTTCGTCGGTTTGATTTCTATCACAAGTCCTACTTGAACGTCAACTAAATCCAGCGTTTGCTTAAAGGTAGGGATAGAGTAGTTTGTGTTCATCAACTTATAATCTTCTAGCTTTGACGAATTTATATTTGTGACTTTTTCTTTTCTTGAGCAAGTGCGAATTAGCTTTGGGTCGTGATGCACGATGAGTTGACCGTCAAGCGTACGCCATACGTCAAATTCTATTCCGTAGCCGTGTTTTATGGCATTTTCAAAAGCGCCCAATGAATTTTCGGGTAAGTCCTTGTTGTTGTGAAGTCCTCTGTGCGCTACAGGCGTGGATATCAACCATTTTGTGTCTTTTTTCATAAATTCTCCTAATATCCCAAAGTTTCGTTGATTATTACTACGTATACGTTCTCTTGGTATCTCGTAGGGTGATGAGAAATCAAAGTAGCGTTGCAGATACACTCGTCGCTGTCGCACATACAGCACTCTCCACTCGTTGCGCAAGGGGTATTTCTTTTGACTCTTCTCGCATTGGGCGGAGCGGCAACGTTGCGGGCTCTGTCTATTGCGCTTGCAAGGTCGGGTGTGATTTTGTTCGTACCCAGTATGTACATAATATTCTTCACGCCGAAAGCCAGCGCAGAAATTCTATTTGCCGTGCCGTCGATATTGACGAAGTCGCCTTCCTCGCTTAGAGCGTTGGTAGAAGATAAGTACCAATCTGCCGAGCCGGCGAGTTGGTATACGTTTTCGTTGTCTATGAGCGGAATGAAAACAGAATGAGTATACACGGTATTGCCTCTATCGTAGAGTAATTTATCTACGCCAAGGTCTTTTATCGTCATACTTCCGCCTATGCCCACGCTTGCATCTTGTGGTATAAGATTAAGCAAGAAGTCGGTTGCTTCTTTGCGATTGTCAAAGAAGAAAGGCTTAAAACCTCTTTTTGTCAAGTTGTTGAGCAAGTTGTCGGTATTCATATCTTCTCCTATATTTTACTCTTGGGCTTTGCTAAATACTACTTATTCAATTCCAAGCGCATAAAACTGCATCGCTTAGAGCGTAAGTGAAACGAAGTCGAAGAGCCTTGATGATTGTTTTTGTAGCTTTTTTAGCATATGATTGCTTATCAATTTGCGATTGTCAGCGCTACCAACATTATTATACTAAATATATTTGCTAAAATCTATATTTTTTTATATAATATTATTATAAAAAATTCGATTGAGGAAGTTATGCCAAAAAATCAATCAAATATCAGAAATTTTTGTATAGTAGCTCACATAGATCACGGCAAAAGTACGCTTGCCGACTGTATTATGGACGTCACGCAGACTGTAGCAAAGCGCGACGCAAAAGAACAACTTCTTGACAGTATGGATATCGAGAGGGAGAGAGGTATTACAATAAAGCTCACTCCTGTGACTATGAAGTATACTTACAATGGCGAAGAATATACTTTTAATCTTATAGATACCCCCGGACACGTAGACTTTACTTACGAGGTATCGCGTTCTCTCAAAGCGTGCGAAGGCGCGATTCTCATTGTTGACGCGTCGCAAGGCATAGAGGCGCAGACGTTGACCAACGTTTACCTTGCGCTTGACAATGATTTGGAGATAATCCCTGTAATAAATAAGATAGATTTACCGTCGGCAAGACCAGACGAGATAAAGACTGAGATAGAGGACGTCATAGGTCTTGACGCTCAAAATGCTCCGCTTATATCTGCAAAAGAGTGTATTGGCATAGATGAAGTGCTCAAGCAAGTAATAGAGTTGTTGCCACCGCCCAGCGGAGATATAGACGCGCCCTTCAAAGCCTTGATTTTTGATTCCTATTACGATTCATACAAGGGCGCAATATCTTTTATAAGGGTATTTGACGGAGAAGTTAAGGCGGGCGACAGAATAAGAATGTGCGTCACGGGAAAAGAGTTTGACGTCACGGAAGTAGGCGTATTTGTGCCAAAAATGCAACCAAGGGACAGCCTTTCGGCAGGTGACGTAGGTTATCTATGCGCAAGTATCAAGAACGTCAGCGATACCAAAGTCGGAGATACGATACTTA
>CAMWPK010000023.1 GCA_947176115.1 uncultured Clostridia bacterium | reverse complement strand
AGATAATCTTGACAAAGTAAACGCGGCTTTGCACAACCTCGCTCAAGAAAACGTAAAAGACGAAATTACTACAGACGAAATCGCTACACCCAACGATTTGGAAAACGGGAAAAGCGCAGAAGAACCTTCTAAAGATAATCCCTCTAAGCGTAGCAAGCAAAAGGAACAGAAAATCAAGCCAATTAAGATTAGCAAAGAAAAGAAAAAGCAAATCGCCAAGCAAAGGCTTAAATTGGGAATGGTCTTTCAATCTTTTAATCTATTCCCCCACTACAACGTACTCAAAAACCTTACGCTTGCGACAAAACTAAAATATGACAAAACTATAAATCCTTTTGAAAAATACTTCTCCAAGTCGGTAAGGAACGCCAGAAAACAAGCGTTCAAAGAGATTGACGAAAGAGCCGTCGAACTCTTAAACAGAGTGGGACTGGGCGAAAAACTAAAGGCTTACCCTTGCGAACTCTCCGGTGGTCAACAACAGCGCGTGGCTATCGCAAGAGCGTTGATATTGCAACCTGAAATACTATGTTTTGACGAACCTACGAGCGCGCTCGACCCCGAACTCACGAGAGAGGTGCTAAAAGTCATAAAGGACCTCAAGAAAGACGGACATACCATGATAGTCGTCACTCACGAAATGGAATTTGCAAGAAAAGTAGCGGATAAAGTTATTTTTATGGCAGACGGCGTGATTGAAGAACAAGGCGCTCCTGAAGAAGTCTTTGGCAATCCGCAAAGCCCAAAAACCAAGGCATTTTTGCAAGAAAGCGAAAAATCTATTGACGAGGATTGATATGAAAGCAGACCATATGAACGAAATGATAGAAAAACTGTATTTGGTAATTTCCAAACTCTCGACGCAAGAGGAATGCAAACAATTCTTTCAAGACCTATGCACCAACAAAGAAATAGAGCAAATGGCTCAACGCGTCGAATCTGCCCTACTCCTTAAA
Source organism: uncultured Clostridia bacterium (assembly GCA_947176115.1). Taxonomy (GTDB): domain Bacteria; phylum Bacillota; class Clostridia; order Christensenellales; family UBA3700; genus RACS-045. Next base: position 11,694 of record CAMWPK010000023.1, on the reverse strand, counting down.
CAAGGTATGACGTACTCTCAAGTCATTGAGCAAACAAATATATCTTCGGCTACGCTGTCGAGAGTATCCAGAGCGTTGCAATACGGCGAGGGATATAAAAAGTTTATTTAATCAAACGACTTTATTACAAATAAAAAGCGAGGATTTTTCTCGCTTTTATTATTGTATCTTTTGCATATTGACTTTTATATAAAATACATGATACTATTTTATTAGCGTATATGCGGGGGAAATTATGAAAATCACACTTGACGGACAATGGTCGCTACAAATGATTGGCGACGAAAAAATTTACAAAGCCACGGTGCCCGGCGACGTCTTTTCCGACTTAATAGCAAACGACGTAATAGTCAATCCGCTAATAGGGCTCAATGAAGAAAGCGTTCAGTGGGTGGGACGCTCGGACTGGGAGTATTCAAGAACTTTTACCCTTGACGAACAAACTCTGAATTTCCAATACGTAGAACTAAATTGCAATATGCTAGACACTTTGGCGGACGTATACGTCAACAACAATCTTGTAGCAAACGTAAAGAATATCAATAGGCATTATGCATTCGACGTAAAGGATATTCTCAAGGAGGGAGAAAATTCAATTAAAATACGCTTTTTCTCTCCTATTCCTTATATAGCTCAAAAGCACAAAAACAATCCTCTACCCAACTCTACGCTTGGAGAAGCGGGATCCTGTCATATCAGGAAAAGTCCCTATCATTTCGGTTGGGATTGGGGTCCGCATTTGCTTACGTGCGGAATATCGGGAGATATTTTCCTAGACTGCTACGACGTATGCAAAATCATGCGCCTTGATATAAAGCAAACTCACGCTCTAAACTGCGTGGATTTGGATATTAAAACACACTTATCCAACCAAGCGGAAGGTGTGACTATCGACTATTCTCTCTCCTTTGAGGGGCAAGAAGTCTGCTCAATATCAGGAGAGTGTAACGCTAACCTAAAGGTGGAAAATCCTCGCCTTTGGTGGTGCAATAATATGGGCAAGCAACCGCTGTACGACCTCGACGTCAAGGTATGTCAAGGAGATAAAGTCATTGCGCAAAAGTCACAAAAAATAGGTCTTAGAACAATATATCTAGACAAAGAACAAGACGAGATAGGTCGTAATTTTTGCTTTTATATCAACGGCAAAAAGCTATTCGCAAGAGGCGCGAATTGGATACCCGCCGATAGCTTTATCAACAACGTAAGTGACGAAAAACTCTATGACCTTCTCTTTAAGGCGAAGGCGTGCAATATGAATATGATAAGAGTCTGGGGTGGCGGATATTACGAAAGCGACAGATTTTACGATATGTGCGACCAACTCGGACTGCTCGTATGGCAAGACTTCAACTTTGCCTGCTCCCCGTATCCATTCGACGACAAAGAATTTTTAGACGAAGTACTTGCGGAAGTCGAGGACAACGTCCTTAGACTTAAAAATCATGCTTGTCTGTGTCTTTGGGCGGGAAATAACGAAATCGAATCAATGTCTATGGCTTGGCTCCATAGGAAAAAAGTAATTAAAAATTGCGGAGAATTTTTCTATAAAACTCTCCCTGAATTTCTTGCTCCGCTTGACGACAATACGCCGTATTGGGCATGCACTCCCTCTAGCGGAGAATATATGAAAAATATAAACAGTCCCGACAAAGGCGACACGCACCTATGGCACGTGTGGCACGGTCTTAGGAAATTGGATTATTATAAGACTATGCCCACAAGGTTTTGCAGTGAATTTGGCATTGAATCACTGCCCTCTCTCAACGCTATAGAAGAGTTTGCCGACGGCAATGAATACTCAAGTCAGCATTGCGCCCTTGCAAAAGCGCATCAAAAATGTATAGGCGGAAACGGCAAGATAAAGTACTATATGCTCTCAAAATTCTGGACGCCTAAAAACTTCGAAGATACAATATATCTATCGCAACTCACTCAGGCGCTGTGCGTAAAAAACGCAACGGAAGGCTGGAGAATAAACCCTCGCTGTAACGGAGCGCTGTATTGGCAATACAACGACTGCTGGGGCGTCAACTCATGGTCGGGCATGGACTATTACGGCAATATGAAGGCATTGCAATACCTTGCAAGAAGATTCAATCAAAATACTCTGCTGGTATTCCAAAGACAGAAAGCGATAGTAAAACTGCTTTTCGTCAACGACTGCGCGTCGCAACTTAAAATAAAGATAAAATGCGGTGTGATGACTTACGATGGCGAACCGCTAAGTTACGTGGTCAATAACGTAACCGTCAATGAAAACAGCGTAGGCAACGTGGCGATACTCAACTTGAAAAACATATTGCAAAAACGCAAGGAAAATACTTGTTATTTATACGCCTTGGCATATGACGAAAAAGGAAATGTATTATGTCAAGAAACTCTTCCGCTAACTGACGAGAATACGGTAAAACTACCAAAAGCTAATTTGTCTTACGACTTGTCGCTTGATGGAGATACAGTCAAATTGGATATAAAATCTGGCGACTACGCTCGATTTGTAGAGATAAGATTGAAAGGCTACTCCGCTATGCTCTCCGATAACTATTTCGATATGTTGCCAAATCAAACGAAATCAGTGTGCTTTAAGTTGCCAAAGGGCGAAGACTTAGAGAGCATTAAACAAAGAATTACTATGCGATCTCTTTGCGACGTGGAGAGAAAACGTTCCGCCGTCCTAGATAGGCTGGAAAAGGCGATAATCTTTTGGAATCCAATCAATCTTGCAAATTATATTGCAAGAACCTTTGATAAATAAAATTTATGCTATAGTGAAATTATTATCAATAAGGCGTATCGGTCGATACGTCTTATTTAATTGATATCGAAATTTAGCGTATAAATTTTTGCAATAATGCAATAACTTAAGTATGCTAAATTATCAAGACGAATTCAACAAAATAACCGGCGAGTTTGGCGGAACGTGCGACTTGAGAAAAATCGAGTTGACGATATGCGGAAAAAGCGCTTGTTTCTTCTATATTGACGGGTATATCGATACTCTGCTCTTTGAGGACAACATACTTTCTCCGCTAAAGAACTTGCAAGGCGATGGGCAAGTCACTGTTGACATGCTCAATCAAAACACTCAAATGACTACGCCCATTGAGGAATTGACGGATACAGCTAAGGTCATTGAAGAGATTTCAGCGGGTGAAATTGTATTGCTTGCCGACGGCTCTGAGAGTTTCTTTAAGTATAGCGAAAAGAAGTATCAATTGCGCTCGGTAGCCGAACCGCCCGTATCCACGGTCTTGAGAGGACCGCGCGAGGGCTTTATCGAGGATCTGAAAACAAATATGTTTTTGATTCGCCGTAGACTTGCCACTCCCAAACTGACTTTTGAAATGCTAAGCGTGGGCAAGTATACGCAGACAAAAGTCGCGCTAGGCTTTATTGACGGCGTAGCCGACCCGCAAATCGTCAATAGAATTAAGACGCAAATTGAAAATATTGTAATTGACGGCGTGATTGAATCGTCGTATATCGCAAGGTATTTGGAAGAAAACAAGTTCTCCCTATTTTCCCACGTAGGTTCAAGCGAAAAACCCGATATAATAACGGCAAAAATGCTTGAAGGCAGAGTGGCTATTATCGTAGACGGTTCGCCGTCGGTACTCACACTGCCCTTCCTCATGTATGAAAACTTCCAGATGAGCGAAGATTATTATATCAAGAGCTATCGCGCCACAATGGTGCGTATCATAAGACTTTTCGCCTTGATTTTTTCCATACTGATGCCGGGAATATACGTGGCCTTGCAGGAGCATCAATACCAGCTCTTTCCTATCAAATATCTCGTGTCAGTACTTGGACAAATCTCTAACATCCCGCTTTCTCCGACGCTTGAAATGCTTTTGGTGCTGGTGATATTCGAAATTCTCAACGAAACTTCTATACGTATGCCAAGATACGTAAGTATGGCGCTGTCGGTAGTGGGCGCAATCATTCTCGGCGAAGCGGCGGTAACGGCGGGACTATTCTCCATATCGTCGGTAATAATCGTAGCAATATCCACAGTCGGCGTATACTGCGTACCGGACGAAATAAACTCGTCAAGCATTTTGCGATTCGGCTTTGTAGCCGTGGGCGGTGTGCTTGGATTATTAGGTATATTGCTGGGTATGGCGGGACTTGTGGCCTATATCTGCTCTATCAACAGCTACGGAGTGGCGTATACTTCTCCATTCGCGCCGTCGCTTATGCACGACTGGCAGGACGGACCTATCAAGGCGCAATTGCAGGAATTCGGCGAACGCCCATACTCCATTCCTACCGACAACCGCACTCGCCAACGTTCGCAGATAGCCGAAAACGAAGGACAAGAAAACAATGAGGCAAACGAATAGGTGACGTATGGAAAATAATCAAAAAAACAAAATCTATGAAGAACAGTTCTTATTGCTCGCATTCATATCCGTAGTCACTTTCAAAATAGTTATGCTACCGCAATATCTAATATCTTCGGTGGCTAACAATAGCTATATGGTAATGGCTTTTATGGTAGCAATTGAGATTATGATGCTTGCCGTAGTATACGGCACTGTCAAAAACGGTTCGATACTTGAGCAAGACTTCCCCAAATGGCTCAAAGCCGTGTTTGCAATCTTAATACTTGTGTCTTCCGTAATAAAAAGCACCGTGCGCGGTAGCGAGGGCGTAGCGTATATTGCGACTTCGCTCTACGCAAACGTAAGTTGGGTCTATATCACGTTGGCATTGATTATGGTGGGAATATATATTGCGCAAAGAGGCGCAAAAGTACTTGCGAGATCTGCGCAGATATTCTTTTGGATAATTGCTTTTGCCTGCGTGTTTTTTATCGTCTTTTCCAATATCAAGCTCGACCCGCTCGACCTTATGCCATTCAAAATCTCCGGCGAATTGGCAGTCGCATGCGATAAATACCTGATGTGGTTCGGCGACTTTACTCCACTGCTTTTAGTAACGGTGACACCGTCTAAAAATCACGGCAAAAAAAGATTGGCTATATGGACAACTTTGGCAATACTCGGCGCATTCTTGCTCACGGTGGGCGTAATGATATTGTTTATCTGCACTTTTGGAGAAGCAGGCGAATTGGTCGGCAACGCTTTCCTTAGCGTTTCGTCACTCAATAAAATCTTCTTCATGATAGGCTCGGCAGACCTGCCGACAGTGCTAAGCTGGCTCGTGATGTATATTATCAAGTTCTCTATGCTTATATACGCGACGTCTACGTGCGCCAAGTTCTTCTTCGGTGATAAGTTTATTTTGTCAATTATAAGCGGTGTGATAATATATTGCATAATTTGCTTTGGCATAGGCAATCTCAATACCAATTACAGGCTTGACGTAAGCTGGTTGAGATACGTCGCCTTCTTCATAGAATTTATAGTTACAATTACGGCGTATATAGCTATGCGCGTATGTCAAAGTAAAAAAGAAAAACAACAAAATAATACGTCTGAAAATATGACGCCACAAAACGCAAATCAAACCAACGAGTTGCAAGGAGAGATATGAAAAAATTTAAGTTAGTAGACAAAAAATGGTTTGTAATAGCTCTTATCATTGTTGTTTTGGTAGTATTCTCTGTGCTTGAAGAACAAAAAAGCGTAAGCACGAGAGCAATAGTGCTGGCTATATCTCTGGATTTGAAAGACGACGAATACGAAATGGGAATACAGGTACTCAAAACCGACGGACAACAAGGCAAACAAGAATTCATTACGTATTCTACTACCGGTACGCAAATGACGGAAGTTATCGCTAAGCTCTCGCAAGATACCGGTCAAACGGTATCGCTATGCCATACCATGGTGCTTATTCTTGGACAAGACCTACTGACTAAAGATAAGGATAGGGCTATTAGATTCTTTGTGGAAAACGAAGAACTGTGCAACAATACTATGATTGTGGCGAGCAAAGGTTCCCCATTGGAAGTACTCTCCGCTAAGCTCTCCAACGGACAGGGAGGAGGTTATTATATCGGCGGTATGTTGCGTAATATCGTAACCGATCTAGGCGTAGTCCCCATTATCGTAAAAGACTATATCAAAAATAGATACCGCATAGGCGGTAGCGTATATATGCCATGCGTAAGCGTCGAAAAAAGCGGAGAAACTACCTATATAAGCGCTAAAGAAAGTTTTGTCACAGACGGACATAATTACGTCATTCTGTCAGAAACCGCAACTAAGGGGCTAAGCCTCACTCTCAATAAACTCAAGAGCGGACAACTCGCCTATAGTTTTGACGAAAAAATGGGTCAAGTGGATATAGTAAAATCCAGCTCTGATATTAAAGCGCAAAAAGATACGGCAACCGTCAAAATAAAAGCTCAACTCAACGACAGAGCTTACGTGCCTGAAAATATCGACGAAAAAAGAAGCGTGGAAGTATTGCAAAAAAATATTACAAGTTACGTCGAAGAATGTTTTGCAACCTGTCGGGAACAAGGTATCGACGTGTTCTTCCTCGGACAGAGAGTGTACGCGCAAGGCAAGGACTTCTATATTCAAAGCGATTTCCTTGAGAATATGCAGTTGAAAGTCGAAGTTGACATCACTATGAAGTGACGTATAAAATTACTGACGAACAATCTCCATAAGATATTTCTTAGCCTCTACGTACATTGCTTTTGACTCAGACATCTTGTAGAATAAGTGGAAGCAATGCAGACCGGGGAAAGTTCCGCAATAAGTGACGTAGGATTTTTTAAGTTCGTCAAGTCTTTTTAGCAAAGCTAAATGATGTTTGCCGACGAATACGTCGTTTTTGCCATAGGATATAAAGACTTTTTTAGGAAAATCTTCATCAACCCAAGGTATCGTATAAAGTATATCTTTGTATTCATATTCGTCTATAAGGTCTACTTCTTTGCCCGTCATATCCTTGATTATATCATTGGCCATAGGATTCTTCAAAAGATCATCAAAATCATAAGCTCCGCAGTTGAGAAGCGCGCCTTTGATACGGAAATTAATTGGTTCTACTCCCAATCTCGCAAGAAAGTCTTTGTTGTGAAGCGTCGCGCATACTTGACAGGCAATTTGTCCGCCTGCCGAATCCCCCATGACGAATACGTTGTCAAGGTCCAGCTTGTACTCTTCGGCGTTATCTTCCAACCAACGTAGCGCTAAGAATATGTGCCTTAAGGACTGATGATATTTATATGCGGGACTTAGACCGTAATTGACGTTGATTACACAAGTGCCCATGTCTGCGAAAATCTTGCCTTGAGCAACGCGCCAACGCTTATCGCCGGTGACCCAACCGCCTCCGTGAACGTTGACTATTACAGGCAATTTAACGTCTACTACAAGCTCCGGCTTAAATAAATCAAGATTGCAAATCTCCCCCTCTTCGGGATAGTATACTATATCTGTCATTTCGTAAATTTTGTTACTGCTCTTATAGTTGTTGGTAACAAAACCTTTGACGTTGTCGTCAATGTCAAATATGAGCTTAGCAAGTTTTGACGTGCTTATCTTTATCAGCCTTTTCTTTTTCTTGGCTTCTTTGCGTTCTTCTTTATTATGCATTATTTCATCTTTCGACATCTTCCACCTCTACTCAACGTCTATGCCGTTCTTTAGCGCATCTCTGTCTACCAAAACTCCGTCAATGACAGTCGCAAATATTGACAAATCGTCATTCAATATATTTATATCGCCTCTTTTGCCGACGGCTATATCTCCTATATCCTCTCTGCCCATCAACTTGGCAGGCGTCTTGGTACACATGTCTATACAATCCTCAAGCGGTACGCCTATGCCGTATAGATTGGCTACCATTTTGCCAACGGGCGTCACAGAACCTGCGTATGTGTTTAACTCAGGCAAAATCGCTACGCCATCGTCAATCCTTATCTTCTGAGCGCTTGCTCCGCTCCCAAGATAATAGTCCTTGCCCTCGTCCATGCCAGCAACGCTCAACGAATCGGATACCAGACATATTCCTTTTGCGCCTTTGAGCTTATATATCATTTTGAAAAGCGCATTTGGCACGTGTCTGTCGTCGGCAATAACTTCGGCGACTATCCTATCGTCGTTAAGTCCTACTTCCGTCAATCCCAAGTGCTTTTTTGGCGTACCGCGTCTTGACGGACGGGAAGTGCAATTGTACATATGCGTTACGCTGTCGGCTCCGTTTTCCACGCAAGCGTATATCTCGTCGTCAATGCTGTCGTCATGTCCCATGGACACCTGTATACCCTTAGCTCTCGCATCGCGACAAAACTGCCAGGCTCCGTCGAGATTGGGAGCTAAAGTAACTCTCTTTACTAAATCGATATTTTTCCATACAAAGGAAGAATCTTTGCTTGGCGGTATCAATAACTTCGGCGGATGCGCGCCTGCGCTCTTTTGCGCAAGATACGGTCCCTCTAAGTGAACGCCCAATATCCTTGAATACTTACTGCCGTACTTTCTTATATTATCTACGGCTTTGTCTATGTCTTCGGGGCTTGCCGTCATTGTCGTGGGAACAAAGGACGTAGTACCCGTATAAAGATGATAACGGCTAATTACGTCAATAGCTTCCGCGCTTGCTTCCATACAGTCTTTACCCCAACCGCCGTGAGTGTGTACGTCTATATATCCTGCAACGCATAACTTGCCTTTTGCGTCAATGACTTCGCCCTCAACGGCTTCGCCTATCGAAGCGATTACGCCGTCTTTTATTACTACGCTCGCTGAAATAAACTTGCCTTGAGTATATACTTTTGCGTTCTTTAAGGTTATCGTCATAACTTAATTCTCCTTTCGTAAACGCAAGTTTGGTTTCCTGCGCGTTTAGACGTGTTGCATTGGAGCGTTTTTTGTACTTTCATTATAATATTATTTGCTTTTTGTGTCAATATTTTGATAAATCAATAAGATTTAATAATTATTTAATAAAAAATAAATTCCCCCTTTACAAAACGCAAATCTTATAATATAATAATATAGTACAGTTAGACGGTACTAAAAAAATAAGAGGTGGGATTATGAGATTTTTCAAAACAAAAAAGTCCAAAGTCGTAATGACTTGCTTGGCTGTGATTTTAATCGCCAGCATTCTTTGCGTATCTTTGGCAGGCTGTAAGCAAATGTATGGCGAAACGCCTATCGGCGTTTACTTCTTGGGCGACTTCCAAAGTAACGTCGACGCAAATACGCTAAATGACATCACTGCGTCAGGCGCGACTATCGTCAGCGTTAAAGACGCGTTGGCAGAAGCGGGCATTGACATGAACGCAAATCCTGCTGCCGCAGCGGCAGCAATCTATGCTCTTGCCGTTACCAACTACAATAACATTACTCAATCGGGTTATTTAATCGTAACCGACGCAATGGTAAATGCAAGAAAGGTTTCTACACTTGCAAATAAAGACGTAACGGTAGGAATCAGAAGCACTTACTCTTCTTTCCAAGGTAAGAAAGGTTCTTTCTCCCAAACGGTATCAGGCGTTACGCAATTGAGCGGTGTCGGAAGCGTAGGTAATCAACTTAAGACCAATTTCGGTTACTGTGAACAAATTTACTCCGGCTCGACTTTCTATGCAAAGAGAGTGGGCTCTAACGGAGGAGCTCAATTCCCTACTGAAGACGATATAGGAAATGCCGTATATAAATACATACTCGGCGCATACAACGAGTCTTTGTCTAAGGTAGTAAAAGGCAACAAATTGGAAATTACTCCTGAAAATAAAATAGTAAAAGACCCTGACCTTCCGGAATACGTGCAGACGGCGACCGAATATCCAAGCGATTCTACCCTTAAAGGCGTAGCGCTTCCTGAATTTAATGCAGACAGATTGGCTTGGCAACCGCTCAACAGAATCCCGCTTAGATATTGGGAAAGAGATAAAAACGATAAGATTACGGGAAAAATAATTGAAGATTCGGCTGTAGTAGAAGGTACAAGATACAGCTACGGTAATTACGGCGCAGGTTTTGCTTTCTACGATTTCTCCAGACCGGAATATCTTTCCGACGATACGAAAATAACTTATTCCGAAGATCTTGACCTTTATACAATCGAAGTTAAAGTAAAAAGCGAATACGTACAACAAGCGTGCGAATTCGCCGCAGGCGACCTTGTTAAATCCACTAAGGATTACATAAGCCTAAAGAATGCAAAGTTTACCGAACTTTCTTGCAAATACGAGGTGTACGGCAACGGACTTATCAAATCTATGCAAAAGAAAGACGTGCTTAACTCAGACGATAACTGTCCTTTGGTCGTTTTGCCGGGCAACTGTAAGAATGGCGGAACTACTTCCAATACGGCTACTATTGCATTCAGCTACTCTGACAACGATACCGACGCTGAAAGATATTTAGCTCTCTACTGGCCTGACCTTGGCGATACAACGATTTTCAAGAATAAAAGAGTTGATACGAATTTGAAGCTCGACCTTTCCGGATACACGACTTTTGATAAGTATGAACCGGTAATCAACACGAATTTGGTGGACGCATTTACTAATCTATTTGCGACCAAAAAATAGACCTGCAAGCAAAGAGTACACTCGCAAAAACGAGTGTACTCTTTGCGAAATAAATAGAGATTTTACGTGGCAATACTGCTTTGCTCCGTAAAATCTTTATTTAAGCAATAGGAATTAAGAGAGTATGATAAAGATAGAAATAGCAAAGAAATTCCAAATTAACGGAGAAGTAGAAAGTATCGTTCCTTACGGAGAAGGACATATCAACGATACTTTTCTTGTGACTCTCAAAAACTCCCCTACGCAATATATATTACAAAAACTTAATACTAAAATTTTCAATAATTATAAAGGTCTAATGGGAAATATACAGAAAGTCACGGCAGTAATGCAAGATATTGTACGCTCTCAGGGCGGTGACGTAGATAGAGAGTGCATGAGACTTATACCCACGCTAGACAATAACGCTTACTATGTTATAGGCAATGACTGCTGGAGAATGTCGCTCTTTATCAAAGACACAGAGGTCTATCAAGTTATCAACTCCCCTACGGTATTTGAAAACGCCGGCGAAGCCTTTGGAAAATTTATTGCAAGACTTGACGGCTTTGACGCAGGCAGTCTTTGCGAAGTTATTCCCAACTTTCACAATACCGTGGATAGATATAACAAGTTTTTGACGGCTGTTGAGCAAAACAAAAGCAACAGAGCTCACCTTGTAAAAGACGAAATTGACTTCGTCAAAAAAAGAGCAGATAAACTATCACTTATTGTAGACGCTCTTGCCAATGGACAAATACCTTTACGCGTCACACACAACGACACAAAGATAAACAACGCGCTAATAGACAAAAATACGGGCAAAGCAATCTGCATAATAGACCTAGATACGATAATGCCGGGATCGCTTCTATACGATTTTGGCGATTCAATACGCTCAGGGTGCAATACCGCCCTTGAAGATGAAAAGAATCTCGACATCGTAGACTTCGACATCAATCTTTATGAATCGTATTGCAAGGGCTTTTTGAGAGGCATAGGCGATAAAATTACCGATAAGGAACTTGAAATGCTACATACCGGCGCTATAATAATTACGCTGGAATGCGGAATAAGATTTTTGACAGACTATCTTGACGGCGACGTTTACTTCAAGACAGACTATGCCGACCACAATCTCGTGAGATGCCATACGCAGTTCAAACTTGTTGAGAAAATGGAAAGCCAAAGCCAAGCAATGCTCAACATTGCAATAAAATGTAAAAATAATATATAAT
>CAMWPK010000022.1 GCA_947176115.1 uncultured Clostridia bacterium | reverse complement strand
TCGTCAAGGAAGTACCTGTTGAAAAAATAGTAGAGAAAGAAGTAAGAGTAGAAGTTCCTGTCGAGGTCGAGAAGATAGTCGAGAAAGAGGTAGTCAAGGAAGTCAAGGTAGTAGCACCGCCAAAGCCTAAGAAAGAAGTGGCCCCAAGACTTACTCTAGACGAAGCGTACGCATTGCTTAGCAAAGAGCAGAAAAAGTACTTTGACGGACTAAGGGAATACGCGTTGTCTAAATACAAATGTAAAGAGAAGAAGTCTACTTACTTCGTAGTATACGGACAGACGAGCTCCAATCCATTGATGAAGTTGACGATAAAGAAAGACAATACGGTAGCGCTTTTCAAGATGGAAGACGAGTATTTGAAAGACCTCAAGAGAGGAGCGACGAGCGACGGAACAAAGGTGAAAGTCAAAGAAACAGAAGTTGTAGTAGACGACGTACAAGCGTACGAAACGGCAAAGAAGATGGTAGATCTTAGAGAAGATCAAATAGAAAGATACCAAGACTTGCTTAGAGAACAACGCAGTATGAAGTGAAAAGGCTCAGTCGCATATTAAGTAATAACGGACGAAAGCGAGAGAACTTTACTCTCGCTTTTGCATTTCTTTGTTTATACATCATAATAATACTTGTATTTTTTTTTATTTTATGATATTATTTCTACGTACATTATGCCTATCATATTTATATTGAGAAATCATAACACTAATTGGCATAGAGTAAAAACAATGGGAGTAGTATACTATGACTGCGATTGACAAAGCTATATACAGTATGACGGGGTACGGAAAGGGAATTGCCGAACTTAACGGTCTTAAGGTTACCGTTGAGCTAAAGTCCGTCAATCACAGATTTTTGGATCTCAATATTAAATTGCCCAAGGTATTTACCTTTGCCGAGGATATTTTGCGTAAGACTATTCAAGGATCAATATCAAGAGGACATATCGACGTGTACGTCAACTACGAGGATACTCGCGAGAGCAAAAAGACTTTGTCGATAGATTATGATTTGGCAGAGCAATACGTACTTGCTTCCAAGCAACTTCAAGAGAAAGGCATTGCGCAGAACAACTTCTTCACGGCTGAACTATTGCGTATGCCCGACGTGGTTATGCAAGTAGCCAAAGAAGAGGACGAAGAATTGCTTGTAAATCTGTTGACGTCCGCTTGTAAAGTGGCGATAGAGAATATCAATGCAATGAAGTTGCGCGAAGGAGCAATGCTTGTAAAAGATATTCGCGTCAAGATAGAAAATATTCTAAAGACTATCCCCAAAATTCAAGAGTTTGCGCCTAAGACCTTGCAAGAATATAGGACAAAACTTGAGGAGAGAGTAAAGGAATATTTGAAAGACGTGCCTATTGACGAAGTCAAACTCATAAATGAGGTCGCTTTCTATAGCGATAAGTTCTGCACGGACGAGGAAGTTACCAGACTTTATACTCACATAAATCACTTCAAATCAGTTCTTGACGACGGCGGAGCGGTAGGTAAAAAACTCGACTTTATAGTGCAGGAAATGAATAGAGAAACCAATACTATCGGAAGCAAATGCAACAATGCTCAAATCACCGAGTGTGTAGTATATATGAAGAGCGAAATAGAAAAGATAAGGGAACAAATACAAAATCTCGTATAATAAGAAGAGGAAGAAATGCAAAAGAAAGGTTTGTTGATAGTAGTATCAGGTCCCAGCGGAGCAGGAAAAGGCACTGTTCTGGCGCATACTACGGCAAAATATTCAAATCTAAAGTATTCTGTGTCAGTCACTACCAGAGCTCCGAGAGCAGGCGAGGTTGACGGCGTCAATTATTTTTTCAAGAGCGTTAAAGAATTTGAAGAAATGGTTGCAAGAGGCGAATTTTTGGAGTACAAGAGGGTGTATGATAATTACTACGGTACTCCGCTTGTCAACGTGCAGAAACAAATTGACGACGGCTACGACGTGGTATTGGAGATAGATACCGAAGGTGCTTTGGACGTAAAGAATATCTATCCGGACGCCGTTATGATATTCATTTCGCCTGCCAAAAGGTCTACTATTGAAGAGAGATTAAGGGGACGGTCTACAGAGAGCGAAGAGCAAATCCAGACACGCACTCAAAGCGCGCTCAAGGAAATCAGACAAGCTGTATTTTACGATTATATAGTCGTCAATGAGGATTCTCAAAAGGGCGCTATGGACATAATAGCCATAATCGAAGCAGAAAAGTGCAAAGTGAAAAATAACAAAAAATTTATAGACAATCTAATTAACGGAGGCAAATAATTATGATGATCGATCCACCAATTGACAAGTTGATAAAAAAAGCAGAGTGCCGTTATGCGCTCGTTTGCGGTGTAGCAAAGAGAGCTAGACAGCTAGAAACTCAATATTCCGATATGCTTGAAAAGTCCGGTAAGAAGGCTATTTCTCTCGCCGCAGAAGAAGTATACGACGGCGAAGTTGAGATAAAGAGAGATAATCAATAATTTTGATAGGTGAGTAAATGCTCAAGAACTTCAACGTATTGTTGGGCGTAAGCGGTGGAATCGCTTGCTACAAGTCGTGCGAAATAGTATCGAGATTAAAAAAGCTCGGCGCAGGCGTGGACGTTATTATGACGGCTCACGCTACCGAGTTTGTATCTCCTTTGACTTTCGAAACCTTGTCAGCGCGTCCTGTCGTCAGCGATATGTTTTCTCGCGAGAGGCAGTGGGAAGTCGAGCATATAGCGCTTGCTAAAAAGGCGGATATATGCGTAATTGCTCCCGCTACTGCAAATATTATTGCAAAACTTGCAGAGGGAATTGCCGACGATATGTTGAGCACAACTTATCTCGCTCTTAAGTGTCCTGTTATCATTGCTCCGGCAATGAATACAAATATGTATGACAATCTTACCGTTAAGGACAACCTTGCGAAGTTAAAGTCTAAGGGCGCGATTATAATTGACCCGGTTGAGGGCAGACTTGCTTGCGGTGATAGCGGAAGAGGCAAGATGGCAGAACCTGTAGATATAGTCGCCAAGGCGGTTGAGGTACTTCTTCCCAAGAGAGATTACGAGGGTAAAAAACTTCTCATTACTGCAGGAGCGACGAGAGAGAATATCGACGGAGTGAGATTTATCACCAATCGCTCGTCAGGTAAAATGGGAGTTGAGCTTGCTAAGTCGGCTATTAAAAGGGGCGCGGAAGTAGTACTTGTCAAAGGACTTACGCAAGTGGAAATACCAAGTTATATCACTCGCGTTATTTCAGTCGAAAGTACTATGCAGATGTACGACGCCGTGATGGATAATTATAAAGAGTGCGATGTTATAATTAAGTCTGCGGCTCCAAGCGACTATAGACCTGTTAAGACGATTTCTCAAAAGCTCAAAGGCGATGAGATAACTCTAAAATTAACTAAAAATCTTGATATTGCAAAAGCAGTCGGAGCTGTTAAGGGAGATAGAAAACTCATAGTATTTTGCGCCGAAACGCAAGACTTGATTGAAAGCGCTAAGAGTAAACTTGACAGCAAAAACGCCGATATGGTCGTAGCCAACGACGTGACCTTAGAGGGCGCAGGATTTGACGTAGACACCAATATCGTGACCATACTCAAAAAGGACGGTAGCCAGCTTTCATATCCCAAAATGAGTAAGAGCGAGGTTGCCGACGCGATACTTGACGAGGCGCTCAAATGATTGCCAAAGTTATTGTAGACATAAGCAATTCGCAGACGGACAAGATATTTGATTATTTGATACCCTCAAATCTTGACGTGCGAAAGGGAGCGAGAGTAATCGTACCTTTCGGACCGCGTAGAATTGAGGGCTTTTGTATAGATATTGCCGACGATTCTGACGTACAGTCTTTGAAGTACGTTGAAGCGGTGCTTGACGATTTTGTGTGCATAAGCGAGGAGATGCTTGAGCTTATGCGGTATATGAAGGACAAGTTTTACGTGCGCTACGTGGACAGCTTGCGACTTTTTATACCTTCAAAACTACGTGGCGGACGCATTAAGGAATTGACAAGATTGTATATCTCCCTCAATCCCGATATGAGTTATGGCGATATAATATCCAAAATCTCTAAAAATGCAAAAAGTCAGCTTGCTCTTGTCGAAAGATTGAAGCAAGGCGGAGAATATCTGACGGCGCTCTCAAATGAGTTTTCTTCAAGCGCTATCAATGCTTTAGCGGAAAAGAAAATTATAATAAAGAGCAGTGAGGAAGTGGCGCGGGTTCCTATGTCAGCCGTTAGAGGTAAGCGCGCGGAAGCGCAACTTCGAGAGGCGCAAAAGAGGGCGGTAGACAAGATTTTTTCCAGCCAAAACGACGTTATATTGCTTCACGGTGTCACAGGTAGCGGTAAGACGCTTGTTTATATAAACGCGATACAAAGGGCTATTTCCGAGGGGAAGACTGCGATTATGTTGGTACCTGAAATCTCTCTTACACCTCAAATGCTTAGGAATTTCAGGGGGTATTTCGGCGACAGCGTAGCGATGTTGCACAGCGGTCTTAGCGACGGAGAAAGATTTGACGAGTGGCGCAGACTGCTCAAAGGCGAAGCTAAGATAGCCGTAGGCGCAAGGTCTGCGATATTCGCTCCTCTCAAGGATTTGGGACTTATTATTATTGACGAAGAGCACGACGCAAGTTACGTCAGCGAGTCCAATCCCCGTTACCGCACGGTTGACGTTGCGCAGTTCAGAGCAGTATATAACAACGCAAAAGTTGTACTGGGGAGCGCAACGCCGTCAATCGAGAGCTATCTTCTTGCCAAGCAAGGAAGCTATGACTTGGCGGTTATGAGCGAGAGAATATCCGACAAGGGTATGCCCGATATAGAGATAGTCAATATGTCCAACGAGCTTTTAATGGGCAATAATTCTATGTTTTCTGCTAACTTAGAGCGCAAGATTGTTGACACCGTCAAAAAGGGCGAGCAGGTGATGATATTCCTCAATCGCAGAGGACATTCGTCATTTGTAATGTGTCGCAAATGCGGTTACATAGCTAAGTGTACGGACTGCGACGTATCGCTTACGTATCACTCTGTGGACAATTTGTTGAAGTGTCACTATTGCGGAAAGAGATATAAAATGCTTGATATCTGTCCCGACTGCGGGAGCAATAATATCAGATACGGCAAGATAGGTACGCAAAGGGTGGTAGAAGAGATAAAGCGGTTGTTGCCTGACGTCAACGTACTTCGTATGGATAACGAAACTACCGCTACAAAGGACGCGTATCTTGAGATATTGGGCAAGTTTGCATCTAAGGAAGCGCAAATTCTAGTGGGTACGCAAATGATTGCCAAGGGACACGATTTCCCCGACGTAACGCTTGTGGGAATACTTGATGCGGATATGAGCCTTTATCACCAAGACTATCGCTCCAACGAGCGTACATTCCAGTTGGTAACACAGGTTGCGGGCAGAGCAGGTAGAAGCGACAAAGGCGGTAAGGTAGTTCTGCAGACCTACGCGCCCAATCATTACGTATACAGATTCGCATCTAAGTACGATTACGAAGGCTTTTTCCAAAAGGAAAACAATGCGCGCAAGACGACTAATTTTCCGCCGTACACGACGATAATAAGAGTGCTTATGACGTCTGAAGACGAGGATAAAGTCATTGATACTGCCAAGTCTATATACAGAAAACTTATGGAGTTTGCCAAGGAAAATACTCACGATTTTTTGTATATACAGGCTATGAAAGCTCCGCTTGGCAGAATACAGAACAAATTCCGCTATCAGATTATAGCGAGAATTAAGAGAGAAAATGAAAGTAAAATTATAGCTAAATTCTATGACGTGATTGAAAAAAATCAAAGCCGAGGCGTAACCGTCTTTGCAGAACTCAATCCGCAGAATATGGCGTAGGAGATATTATGGCATTAAGAGATATAATCGTTGACCCCAATCCGACACTTAGAAAGAAGTGTCGTCCCGTAGAGGTATTTGACGAAAAGCTAGGCAAATTGCTTGACGATATGCGCGAAACAATGATACACGCAGACGGTGTGGGGCTTGCCGGTCCGCAAGTTGGTATTTTAAGACGAATTGCTGTAGTACAAGTCGACGACTTTTATATAGAATTTGTCAATCCTGAAATAGTTAAGCGTAAAGGTTCGCAAGTAGGACCGGAGGCTTGTTTAAGCGTCCCGGGTAAGAGTTGTGAAGTCAAAAGACCAAATGAAGTTACAGTGTATTATCAAGATAGATTTGGCAAAGAAATGAGTGTAACTGCAGAAGGCTTTATTGCAAGAGCTTTTTGTCATGAGATAGACCACCTAGACGGCGTATTGTATTACGACCATTCATCTCAAAAATAGAAAATCTATCTATTTGCGGGATACGATTAGAATTGACGCGAATTTGAGCTTGAACTAAATGAAGTAAAGACGATTAGTTGGAAGCGTATATAGAGGTATAAATGAAAATATTATTTCTCGGTACTCCTGATTTTGCCGTAAAGGCGCTGGATAAATTGATAAGCTGTGGCTACGACGTAGTTGGTGTCGTCACTCAACCTGACAAAAGACGTAACCGCGGAGAATTGTCATTTTGTCCTGTCAAAGAGTATGCGGTAGATAAGGGAATCAAGGTGTATCAATACGATAGCATAAGGCGCGAGGGCGTAGAAGACATAAAATCTATCAACCCGGACGTGATGATTACTTGCGCTTTCGGTCAGATTATCAGCCAAGAAATCTTGGATATACCTAAATACGGTGTCCTCAATATTCACGCGTCGCTTTTACCGAAATACAGAGGTAGCAGTCCCATTCAATGGTGTCTTATCAATGGCGAAGAGCGCACGGGCGTAACGATAATGAAGACTGCTCTTGCCGTAGACAGCGGAGATATATTATTACAAAAGCCGTTGGATATTCTTCCTGACGAGAATGCAGGAGAACTTTTTGAAAGACTTGCCGAATTGGGCGGTGAAGCCATTGTCGAGGCATTGAGAATTATCGAGAGCGGTAATGCGGAGTTTATAAAGCAAGACGAAAGTTTAGCGACTCATTATCCAATGATAAGCAAAGAAGACGGTTTGATTGATTGGACTGCGACAGCTAGAGAGATATACAACAAAATGCGAGGCTTTACGCCGTGGCCCTCAGTATATACTTATCTTGACGGTAAGCTGTTTAAGATACTCAAAAGTCAGGTATTTGACGGCGATTTGAATATCGGCGTGACGTCAGGAAGCGTTTATGCCACCAAAAACTCCGCTTTCGTCAAGTGCGGGAAGGGAGTATTGCAACTTCTGCAAGTACAGTTAGAGGGCAAAAAGGCAATGGATATAGCGTCGTTTATGGCGAGCGGGAAACTAAAGAGCGAGATGGTTTTGGGTAAATGAACGACTTATTGATGGCTTTTGAAGTGTTGCTTGCGATCTACAAGGACGGCGCGTACAGCAACTTGGAACTTAATAAAAGAGTTAACGGCGCAAGTAATCAAGCTATCGTCACAAGGTTGGTGTACGGCGTGCTACAAAAGAACGTTCAGCTTGAGTATTATCTGTCAAAAGTCGTAAGCAAAAGACCTTCCAAGACGATTGCGGTACTGCTTAAATTAGGCATGTACACTCTGACCTATATCAATTCAATACCCAAGTACGCTGTTGTTGACAGCCTTGTCACTATATGCGAGAAGTACGGTAAAAGACAGCTCAAGGGCTTTGTCAATAGCACGTTGAAGAACTTTGACGCAAGTAAAATAACCTTGCCGAATGATAAATTCGAAGCGTTGAGCGTGGAAACAAGCGTACCGCAATGGCTGGTTAGAACGTATTGCAAGCAGTATGGCTTCGACAGGACGAAAGAATTTTTGAGCGTCGATACTTTTACCAAAGAGCATATTCGACCGAATATTAAAAGACTGACTTTATTGCAGTTGAAAGATAGGCTGGACAGGGAAAATATATCCTATGAAGAGAGTGTCGCAGGCGGATTGTTTGTTGACAATAATTCATATATCAAGTCTTTGAATGAGCGTGGCGAGATTACTTTTCAGTCGATGACGTCAATGTTGGCTGTGCAGGCAATGGACGTAAAAGACGGCGAAAAGATTTTGGATATGTGTAGCGCTCCCGGCGGAAAGGCAATATATATGAGCCAACTTGCCGACGCTAAAATCACAGCTTGCGACGTGCACCAACATAGATTGCAACTTATACGCGATTATATTAATAGAATGGGTGGCGCCGATATAACCGTGCGATATAATGACGGCAGTGTGTTTAATCAAGAATTTGTTGATAAATTCAACAAGACGCTCTGCGACGTTCCGTGTTCGGGACTTGGCGTAGTAGGCAAAAAAGCAGACGTTTATTTGACGGCTAGCTTTGAAAAGTGTAAAGAGCTTGCCGTACTGCAATATGAGATACTTTGCAATGCAAGCAAGTATACGAAAAACAGAATTGTATATTCAACTTGTACAACGTTGCGCGAAGAAAATTATAACGTCGTAGGCAAATTCGTCAAGGAAAATACGCAGTGGAAAATTAGCAAATCCCAGCAATATTTACCTGACGGCAAGGGACAAGACGGATTTTTCATAGCTGTATTGGAGAGGTCAAAGTAATGGCAAAAAGTCTTTTGACAGATTTGAGTTTTGAAGAGCTGGAGAATTTAGTCGTTGGTCTTGGCGAGCCTAAGTTTAGAGCAAAACAGCTTTGGCAGTGGCTTAACAAGGGTGCAGATTTTGCGCAGATTAGCAATATGCCAAAAGATTTTTTGGACAAGCTATCGCAAAATTACAATGCTCAAGGCGTAGAAATATACGGCGAATTCAAATCAAAGATAGACGGCACTCTCAAGTATCTATACAAATTAAGCGACGGCAATCTCATAGAAGGCGTGCTCATGAAATATAAGCATGGCAACACGCTTTGCGTGTCTACCCAAGTGGGATGCAGAATGAATTGCGCTTTTTGCGCTTCTGGCTTGGACGGGCTTATTCGCAATCTTACGGCAGGCGAAATATTGGGGCAAGTCATTGCTGTCAATGCGCGCAACGCTACCGAGAAAGATAGAGGCGTAACAAATATCGTACTTATGGGAAGCGGAGAACCGCTTGATAATTATGCCAACGTATGCAAGTTTTTGACGCTTGTAAGCGATGAAAAAGGACTTAATATATCCAAAAGGAATATATCTCTATCCACTTGCGGACTTTGCGACAAGATTAAACAACTTGCCGACGACGGTTTTACTCCGACAATGACAATATCATTGCATGCGCCCAACGATGAGATGCGTAAGAGCATAATGCCAATTGCTAAGAAATATTCAATAGACGATATTGTCAAGGCGGTAAAGTATTACTTTGATAAGACGGGAAGAAGAATAATCTTTGAATATTCTATGATATCAGGCAAAAATGACAGCGAAGAGTGCGCAAAACAACTTGCCGGCGTAGTCAAAGGACTAGCCTGTCATATAAATCTCATACCTTTGAATTACGTCAAAGAGCGAGGTTTAGACGGAAGTAACAAAAAGAGCGTTTACCGCTTCATGGCGGTATTGGAAAAACAAGGCGTAAGCGTGACTGTGCGTAGAAGTATGGGGAGCGATATTGACGGCGCATGCGGACAGTTGAGAAGAAAGGTGATAAATAATGAAGATAATTGAAATATTTGACGACAACTATTCGGCAAACAGAGTTTATGAGAAAGTAAGATACGCTGTGCGAGCCGTAATCTTGGATGGGGACAAAGTCTTTGTAGAGTACGCCAAGAACAAGCCTGTTATAATGTTGCCCGGCGGTAAAATCGAGGGCGAAGAGAGCAAGGAGGATTGCGTAATCAGAGAGTGTCAAGAAGAATGCGGTATCATAGTAAATCCTATCAAACAACTCTTTGTTATAAAAGAATATTATAACGACGTAATTTTCCACTCTATCTATATGCTTTGCGAGGCTGTGGGAGAATGTCAAGCTAATCCAACGCAATCGGAGAAAGATTTGACGCTCAAGAGCTTTTATCAAGACGTCACTATACTGTGTAATGACTTAAAGAATATTTTGGATAATATACAAGATAAAGAAAGCGAGCTGTACGGCATGAATTACAGAGAATATTTGGCTGGAAAAGAAGTTTTGAACATTGTTCAAAATAGAAAATAATCGACATATACGGAGGCGAATTATTAAAGTTAAGACGAGCGGACAAATTATCAAGGGCGTAGGCGGTGTGTACACCGTGGCTTTGCCGAACGGAGAAAGAGCAAAATGTTTTCCGAGAGGTAAACTCAAACAAAATGGAGAGTTATTTATTGGCGATATTGTAGATATTGTATTGGATAAAGAGGGCATAATTGAGAGCGTACAGCCCAGACGAACTCAACTCGTGCGTCCTTACGTAAGCAATATGGACGGAATAGTCATAGTTCTTGCGCCAATACCAAAGCCCGATATGATGCTGGTCGATAAATTGATAATAGGAGCTACGGAAAACGGTATTCAGCCTACAATATGCGTAAACAAAGCAGATTTAGAGGGAGCGGACGCCGTAGCGCAAGACGTAGCCAACGATTATAAGGATATTGCCGATATCTTGATTATATCCACTCAGACAAATCAAGGCATAGATTTACTTATGGATAAGATTAAGGGCAAGTTTATTTGCCTTGCAGGACAGTCTGCTGTAGGCAAATCATCGCTCATCAACTGTATTTTAGGAGAAAATAAACTAAAAACAGGCGATTTGAGCAAAAAAGGCGATAGAGGTAAGAACACAACGCGTCATATTGAGATAATTACGCTTGACGACGGCACGCAAATTGCCGATACTTGCGGATTTAACAAACTTGAGATTCCGCTTTTCGACCCGTCAAGACTGTCAAGTTATTATACTGACTTTGACGAATATGCAAAAGACTGTAAATTCAGACGGTGCAATCACTACAAAGAAGAGTTTTGCGGAGTAAAGAAAGCTGTGGAGAATGGAAAAATCGCTCAAAGTCGATATGATAGATACGCGCGACTCTTTGAGTACGTGGAAAAGAAATGGAATACGCGATACGACTGATTTTAGCATTTTGAACAATGTTCAAAATGCAATTTAATCGACCTATAATAAAGAAATATATGAAAATGACGAAGGAGAACTAATATGAATGTCAAGATATCACCGTCTATACTGTCGGCGGATTTTGCAAACATGGGAGAGGCGGTATCAAAACTTGCCGAGTGGGGCGCCGATTGGGTGCATTGCGATGTAATGGACGGAATGTTTTGTCCTAATTTTACCTTTGGACCGCCAATGATTAAGGCTATAAGAAAGCATACGAATCTTCCTTTAGACGTTCATCTCATGATTACTAAACCCGAAAGGTATATTGACAAGTTTTTAGAAGCCGGAGCGGATATTATTACCTTTCACGCAGAGGCAAGCGAAAGCGTTGAAGAGATAATAGACACCGTCCATAGACACGGAAAGAAGGTGGGCTTGGTACTCAATCCCAATATAGAAGTAAAAAGTATTGCAAAATACCTTGATATGGTAGATTTAGTAATGTTAATGGGCGTCTATCCGGGATTTTCTGCGCAGAAATTTATTCCGGAAACTATGGACAAGATAAGTCAATTAAAGGAATTAATTGGGGATAGAGCGGTAGAAATAGAGTTTGACGGCGGAGTAAGCGTGGATAATATAGCCGAGATGCAACAAAGAGGTCTTAATATTGCCGTCAGCGGTAGCTTTATATTTGGCGCAAGAAGCCCAAAAGATGCTATTTTGGCGTTAAAGTCTGCTAAATAATCACACAATCTCCAATATCTACATATATTGCAACAAAGAATATTGGAGGTAATTATGAAAATTATTTGCATCAATCCGCCTAGATTTATTAAGGTAGTTTTGAGAATTTTCAAAAGAAGAGTATAATGGATAAAAAGAAAAACACCCTGAATATTCAGGGTGTTTTAGATTGTTTAATCAATTATTAAGCGCGCTCAACAGCACCGCTACGTAAACATCTGGTGCATACGTACAAACTTTGTGTGGAGCCGTTGGTATTTACAACTTTAACTTTTTGAACGTTAGCTCCCCAGCTTCTTCTATATTTACGGTTAGAGTGGCTTACTTTGTTTCCACTTTGTTGACCTTTTCCGCAGATAGCGCATACTTTAGACATAATAATGAATACCTCCATTCAATTCTTGCCTAGATATAATACCACTAAGGCAAAATAATTGCAAGAAAATAGCGGTAAATTTTCAAAATTTTTTATAATTTTTTGCATTTTTGCTTATAATACCTTAAATACACTACTAAAATATATAAAAACGCTTGCATAAGATAGGTGTTTTTGTTAAAATTACAGTATATGGCAGTAAAGACATCAAATTATTACGGAAGAATAATAATAACTGATAAAGCTATATCCATGGTGGCGCATTTTGCGGCGGCCGATTGTTACGGCGTCGTGGATCTTGTGTCACGCAAACTAAGTGACAGTATTAGTGAATTTTTCAATAAGTGCCCTTCAGGAAAGGGAGTTAAGATTGTCACGTTAAAAAATAAGATTAACATCGAACTTTTTGTCGTCCTAAAAGAAGGTATAAATATTGACGCCGTTACGGATTCAATTAAAAGTACGGTCAAGTACAACGTAGAAACGTACACGGGTATGAGAGTTGACAATGTGATTGTCAACGTTGCGGGCGTAAAAGTTTGATCGGAGAATGAAATGAAAGTTTTAGATAGCGCCAAGATCTTGGAG
>CAMWPK010000021.1 GCA_947176115.1 uncultured Clostridia bacterium | reverse complement strand
TTTATAGGTTGACCGTTGATGTCTAGTTTCAGTTCTGGAATTATCGGTGCTCCGCCGGCCTTGGGGGTGCCAATACCGTCGAAAACTCTGCCTAGCATATCTTCAGATACTGCAAGCTCAAGACTTCTGCCTAAAAATCTTGCCTTTGAAGTGGACATCTGCAAGCCTTGCGCGCCCTCAAAGAGCTGAACAAGCGCCTTGTCCCTGTTGACTTCAAGCACCTTACCTCTTCTTATGCTTCCGTCCTTGCCTTTGATTTCGACAAGTTCGTTGTAAGCTACGCCGTCAACGCCGTCTACAAGCATAAGCGGTCCTACGATTTCTCTAATTGACTTATATTCCTTTAACATATTCTCTCCTTAATCTACGTAAGCAAGTTTATCAAGTTGCGCTTTCATATTGTCGTAAATCTCGTCAAATTTTGCAATTTCGCTCTCAGGTATAAACTTCATTCTGCCGATGGCTTCTCTTGCAGGTATTGCAATAATATCGTCAAAATCAGCGCCCTTTTTGAGAGCTTCTTGCGAGCACCTATAACATTCTAATATAAGATTAAGCATCTTAAATTGTTTGGTCAGACTGGCGAAGGTGTCTACGTCGTCGAAAGCGTCTTGTTGCAAGTAGTCCTCTCTGATAGATTTAGCAGTTTCCATTGTCAATCTATCTTCATAACTCAATGCGTCTACGCCTACAAGACGAACGATTTCTTCAAGATTTGCCTCCTCTTGCAATATCGTCATTGCTTGCTGACGGTTGTCATTCCAAGTTCTTTCCGTATTCTTACCGTACCACTGACCAAGCCTATCTACGTACAAAGAATAACTTTGCAACCAATCAATAGCAGGGAAGTGTCTAGCGTACGCTAAAGAAGAACTCAAGCCCCAGAATACTTTGACAATTCTCAAAGTAGCCTGCGTAACCGGCTCGGACAAGTCACCGCCCGGAGGGGATACGGCGCTGATTGCCGTAACGGAACCTACTCTCTCGTCACTGCCCATAGCGTTGACTATGCCTGCTCTTTCATAATAACTTGCAAGTCTTGACGCAAGATATGCAGGATACCCCTCGTCGCCGGGCATTTCTTCAAGACGGCTTGACATCTCTCTCAAAGCCTCTGCCCATCTAGAAGACGAATCTGCCATTATAGCTACGTTATATCCCATATCTCTAAAGTATTCTGCAATGGTTATGCCGGTATACATTGACGCTTCACGAGCCGCAACCGGCATATCCGAAGTGTTGGCGATAAGCACTGTTCTCTTCATAAGCGCTTCGCCCGTCTTTGGGTCGATAAGTTCAGGGAACTCATTGAGAACATCCGTCATCTCGTTACCGCGCTCTCCGCAACCTACGTATACGATTATATCGGCGTCAGACCACTTTGCAAGTTGGTGCTGAACTACGGTCTTACCGCTACCGAAAGGTCCCGGAATACAAGCCGCTCCGCCTTTCGCTACCGGAAAGAAGGTATCTATTGTACGTTGTCCCGTGACAAGCGGAGCAACAGGGTACATCTTACTCTTGAAAGGTCTGCCTATTCTGACAGCCCACTTTTGGCACATCGTCACCTTGACGTCGCCCTTGGAAGTCGTGATTACGCATACTGCATCGTCAACTGTATGTTCTCCTGAAGATATAGACTTAATCTTGCCCTCAATGCCTACAGGAACCATAATTCTATGCTCGACTACTTTAGTTTCTTGCACTACGCCGAGTATATCGCCTGCGACTACGCTATCGCCTTTGGACTTTTTAGCTTGGAAGTCCCAACGTTTTTTATGGTCAATCGCCGAAATCTCTACGCCTCTGCCTATTCTGTCGCCCGTCATTTCCACGAGTTTTTGTAGAGGTCTTTGGATACCGTCGTAAATACCCTCGATAATACCGGGACCAAGTTCTACGCTAAGCGGTGCGCCTGTGGATATTACCTTTGCGCCCGTACCCAATCCGCTCGTTTCTTCATAAACCTGAATAGACGCTTTGTCATCGCGAAGTTCTATGATTTCGCCGATAAGATTTTCTTCGCCGACTCTGACTACGTCGAACATCTTGCAGTTACGCATACCTTCCGCTACGATAAGCGGTCCGGAAACTTTGATAACTCTACCTACTTCTTGTTGCATAATCAATCTTCCTTATTAAACAATATGTCAGTGCCAATAGCTCTCTCCACGTCTGCCTTAATACCTTGCATACCGTAGCCGTTAGACTTGCCACCGCTTGGTATGGGTATTATTGCCGGATAAGCCTTGGTCTTATATTTTGCGAGCAAAGAATCCATTTGCTCCGCTAGATTTTCCGTAATAAATATAACAGAATGAGTCTTGGCTAGCTTCTTTATAATAGCTTCGCCCTCTTCTTTTGTATCGGCGCAAAAAACTTCCATACTGATAGCCTTGAACGCCAAAATCAAATCTTTATCCCCAACTACCGCTATCTTGCCTTCACGCATACAATTCCCTCAATCTGTCTTTAATGACGTCTTTTTCAACGTCGTTTTTGAGAAGAATACAAATCATTCTCACTATCTTTATCTCTATTTTCTTTGCCACGTAGAATCCTGCGATAGGAGCTACGGAAAAGATGTCGTTGCGACCCTCTTTGAATATGTTGATAAGACTGTTGTCCCAAATTCTCTCAAAGGACACAAAATCTCCCGATTTTAGAGCTTCTGCAATTTGCGGATATGGCGAATACGCCAACTTGTCTAGCACGCCTTGCGTATCTGTATTGAAGAAAGATATATCCAGTTTGCCTCCCTCAATAAAGCTCTCTTTGAACGCTTCGACTTCGCCCGCCTTGCTTGCTCTAACGAAAGCCGAGATATTCATCATATCAATATTCGTCTGCCAATACGCCGTCATAAACTTATTTTTGGCTTTCTTAAGCATTGCCATAATATCAATATAGCAAGCCTTGTCAAGCGTCAAGTCTATAAATCTGGGGGACGTATTGCCGTCGGCTCTTGCGCTGTCAATCGTCAAAAGAGCTTTCTGCATACTCTCGCTAAGCATAGAATAATCGTCTGCGTATATCATATCTTTGATTTCTTTGGGGTCGAGATTGCCCTTTGGCATAAGCATAAAATCAATGTCGTCAAGTCGCATATACTTGCCTTTGACTATAGCTTTAAGGTTGTGATAGTCAGACTTGACGGCAAAAGTTTCCATACCTTGTCCGTCAGGCATTGCGTCGAAAACAAATTCACTCACCTTTCTATCTTCAGCCTGCAAGATTTCGTCGTAGTCCTTGGCGTCTGCAACTATACCGCCACCGTAAGAACTCTCCAATAGCACTTTGATACCCTCTTCCAAAGAATCGCTGTACGCCATACGCACAATCTTTTCGTTGGTCAAGAAAGTATTTTCCAATGCCTTAACTCTTGCATTTGAATAGACTAAGCTATTTTTTGCCATTAGCCTTTACTCCCCAAACAGAATACTGTCGATATTACTCTCAATCTTTTCTTTTATCAAAGAAAGTTCTAATTCCAAAGTAAGATTTTTGTCGTAGTTTTTGCCAGACAAAATAACTCCGCCTTTGAAATCGCCAAACTCATCGCTCTTCTTCAACGACTTTTTACTCTTCTTTGCAAGGTCTGCAATCAACTTCTTGGTTATGAGCTTATCGTCTTCCATTGCAACGACAACTTCGTCGCCGTCCTCGCAACAAGACAAAATCATACCCTCGATAAGCGCAAGATAAGTCTTTTTGTCCGCCTTGATAGCGTCCAAAGCCTCGTCAAACGCCATATCGATAATCTCTTTCTTTTTGCCTTGTAAGAGCTTCTTGACGTCCAGATTTGCGACAACTTGGCTTCGCTCCAACGCTTCTTGATACAATCTGTCAGTCCTACCGGAATTGCTCTCGATAAATCTATCGACCTGTCTTTGCGCCCTCGCAAGAATTTGACCTGCCGTATCGTTAGCCTCCGCAATATTAGCGTTGACTACTGTATTGGCGTCGTCTATTATCTTTTGGATAATTGCTTCTTTGTTGTTCATACGATACCTATTACGCTTGTGGAATTAAGAACCAAACGCCCAAGAACGATATCAAAAGAGCGAGAAGCGCGTAAGTTTCTACCATTACGGTCATCAACAAACCTTTACCAGACGCTTCCGGACGCTTAGCTACCATTGCAATAGCTGAAGACGCGCACTTACCTTGATAGATACCCGATACAAGACCTACGATTGCCATAGGCGCGCAAACTGCTACCATGCCCCAACCTTGAGCCGTAGTCCAACTTTCCAACGCACCTCCCAAAACTCCTGCTTTCAAGAATACGATAAACGCAATAATAAGTCCGTAAATACCCTGTGTACCCGGCAAAAGTTGCAAAAGCAAAACTTTACCGAATTTGTTTGGGTCCTCACTGGTGACACCTGCCGCGGCTTGACCTGCAATACCTACTCCGATTGCAGAACCGCAACCTGCGAACAATGCCGCCAACGCTGCGCCTATCATTGCTACATAAACTCCGTTCATTATATTAACCTCCTGTGGTTTATATCTTTGTATTTTTTTATCTTTTATTTATTCTATCTTATCTAAGATATTTTTTGAGATTAACGCCTACTTGCGTAGCCTACGCCTCATCCACATCACTTACTACGCCTTTTTACTCTTTACCTTTTTCACTTCAGGCGTGCCTATCGAGTAATACTTCATTTGACTGCCAAGTGGCGCAAACAACTCGCCACCGCCGGTGTAGAACTTGCCGAAGTATTCGACAAATTGCAATCTTGAATTGTGCACGTACGCTCCAAGCGCGTTGATGGCTACGTTGAACGTATGACCTACGATACATATCGCTATTACCGCTACCACTCCCAAGACTTTTGGCAACATACCGTACATTATTTTTGCAATCTCATTAAATACCATTGCTATAACGCCGGTCGCCAAGCCAAGACCGAAGATACGAGTATAACTCATCAAGTCGGAGAAGAAGTTGATAATACCGTACAATGACGAAAAGGCTCCGCTGATTTTCTTTGCGCCCTTTTTGCCGAAAGTGCCCGAGAGCATAAGAAGTACAATTCCCGCTACAAGGAGTACGATACTGACGTACTTCATCCAACTTCCCACCTTGCTTGCCAAGTAAATACCGCCTATGCCAAGCGCTAAGAAGTACCAACTAAACGCAGAGGAAATACCCCACAACTTTTCGCCCTTTCTTATCAACGCAACCATATTGATTGCCATACCTACGAACATCTGTATTAAGCCTATCGCAAGACATACTACCAACAACGGCATAGGTTTTTCTATCGGGTTAAACCAATGCCACATGCCAAAACTACTTGCGCTAAGTCCAAAGTAAGAACCAAACAAAAATCCCCAGATAATTGTCGAAATACCGCCCATAAATATAATCTTTACAAGGTTTAGTTGTCCCTTTGGCGGTTTTCTGATTGCAAGAATCAAACCTGCTCCCAACGTAAGCAACAAACCGTAGCCCGCGTCGGAAAGCATCATTCCAAACATAAGGAAGAAGAAAAAGGCTACGCCCGGATTTGGGTCTATCTCCTTATAGAAAGGCGCGGAATACATATTCGTCACGCTCTCGTAAGGCGCAACCACACCGTTGTTAATTGCAAGCGTCGGAACTTCTTCGCCTTCAAGCGGATCTCTAATCATAAAAGCAAGCGACAGCGGACTGTCTGCCAACTCTTTCTCTACTCTTTGCGCTTCGCTCTGCGGTAGCCACGCTTCCAAATAATAGGTAGCCTGAGTAACCTGCGTATTGTTTCTGCTCTGCGCCTTTGCTACTTCAAGAGTAATATAATCGTACAATTTCTTGACGTCCTCGCTTATGCTCTCAAAGGTCATGATTTTTTCAACAAGTCTGTCGCTTTGTTTTTCGATATTATCAATATTAGAATAGCATTCTTCAATAATATGACTTGCCGTCTTATCTTCGTTTACCGAACATACTGCAAATTCGACTTGAGTCAAAATCTCTTGAATATCTTCTCTTTTTTCCTTAGGTATTACTATCGCAACACCGCTGACGGCATCGCCGTTAAAGACTTCGTATACTCCGCCTTTTTCTCTAATACTCTCCAAAATAGAAAGTTTTTCATTCTTGACTTCGCCCAGCATTACGTTGACGGTTTTTGTATCCTTAAACCGCGAAAAAGCAATGCCCATATTCTTATACGGCGACATTGACTCAAGCGTAGTATTTTGTTTTTGCTTTTCTGTTTTGAGAGAAATTATCTCGTCCTTGCAAGCCTTAAGCTCTTCTATCTGCGAAAAAATATCTGCTTGCGTATTTTTCAAATCCTCAAAACTGTCGTAAGTAATAATAGGCTTTACTGCAAACATACCCCTGCCTTTAACAGGAGTATAGTCTATCTTGTGTTCCTTGACGAGTTTTTTTGCCGTGACCTTATATTCTTTGACGGTCTGCAAGCAAAATTCCAACTTGGCAAGTTTAACCTTATTTTCGTCAATATCTTGCTGGATATCCACGCTATTCATCTTGTCGATTTTTTGCGTAGCAACGACTTCTGCGCAACCTAATTTGTGCAGTTTTTTAATCAAAGTATTACGCTCTGCGACGTTGCCTATCAAAAGCAACTTCTGCATATTACTTAATGCCATACTTACCTTTTAACTCTTTGATAATACTTGCCGTGACTTTTTTCTTATTTTTTTCAAGCGCATTAATCATAGCGTCCGCCTGCTTTTGAGCTTCTTCAAGTTGAGCCTGTCTTAACTCCGCGCCTTTCTTTTCTCCCGCCTCGATAGCCGATTGCTCTTTGGCGTACTGTTCGTCCTTAGCGTTGACAATCATAGCCTCGGCTTTGACTTTTGCCTCGCTTACGATATTATTCGACTCGTTGACCGATGCTTTGACAATTTCTTGCGCCTTGTCCTCAGCTTCTATAATACTGTCTATCATCTCTTCAATCATGCTCACATCTCCGTCGAATTATTTGAAATACTTATTTTCTATCTCGCTTATCTTTGCAACTCTACCCGTATGTCTTCCGCCCTCAAAGGGAGTATCTAGCCACGTCTGCACCATTTGACCTGCGAGTTCTTCGCTTACCACTCTTCCGCCGATAGAAAGGATATTTGCGTCGTTATGTTGAGCGCACATTTGAGCGGTAAACAAATCGTGACATACCGCCGCTCTC
This sequence comes from uncultured Clostridia bacterium, assembly GCA_947176115.1. Classification (GTDB taxonomy): domain Bacteria; phylum Bacillota; class Clostridia; order Christensenellales; family UBA3700; genus RACS-045. The sequence continues at coordinate 5,600 of CAMWPK010000021.1, read as the reverse complement.
ACGCCTTTGACCTTGTTGGCGGCTATGCTTATGCCTATACCAGTTCCGCAAAGAATAATGCCCTTATCGACTTCGCCTTTTGATACTGCCTCCGCAACGCTCAAAGCATAATCGGGATAATCCACCGACTTGGTATCGCAACATCCCATATCAATTATCTCTATATCGTTCTCTTCTAAAACCTTTTTGACAATTGGTTTCAATGCTATACCGCCATGGTCACATCCTATTGCAATCTTCATAAGTACTCCTAAACTATATTTTTGTACTGGAATATTGTAGCATAATTTCCAAAATTATGCAAGTGCTAATTTTTTTATTTCTTTATAATATGCGATAATTGATAAAAATTTTACTTATTACTTTGAAAATTATTATTTTCAAGCAATGTTTTTGCCTTTGCAACTAATGCGTCCATACCGCGTCGCAATTGCATTTCAACGGCAAGGTAATCCGCGCTATCTCCGCCGTACGGATCGGCAATATCCCCATTGCCGGTAATTTCGTCAAAACTAAAGAGTTTACCCTCATCGACGTAACCGATAAGCATATTTTTATGTTCTTTAGTCATAGTGACAATCATATCGCAGTTAGAGAGCAAATTAGGCGTAACAGGTTGGGACGTATGGGTAAAGAACATTCCCATGCTCTCAATAATTTCCGCAGTATGTTGGCTCATAGGTTCTCCGTATCCGCAGAATATACCGGCGCTGTCGGCTTCAAAGTCCGTCAAACCGTCTTTGTCTATCTTCTCTTGCAATATTGCTTGCGCCAAAGGCGAACGGCACGTATTGCCTGTGCATACAAACAAAATCTTCATATACGTTTACCCCCACTGGCTTTATTTACTCTATTCATTATTGATGCGCCCAAACCGTTGTCGCCAAAATCCTGACAAATAATATAACTGTACTTTTCCTGCGCCTCATGCATTGCATTGTAGATATTACGCATAGCCTCTTCGTTGCCCTCGCCAAGGTCTATCACGTTGAATTGCTCGTCGCCCGTATCTTTTAGATAATAACTCTTTGCAATTATGACGGGATTAAGCCCTTTTTGCTTTTGGCGAGAGTATTCCTCTCTTGCCCTCTTTTCATTTGTCGCTACTACCATCTCGCAACTTGGAGCGTAGTGCTTGTACTTCATACCCGGAGCTTTCGCCACTATTATCTTGCCGTCGAAATTCTTAACTTTGCCAAGTACTTTTGCAAGCATATCAACCGTAATAGCTCCCGGACGTAAAATTGTAGGTACGTCTGCCGTCATATCGACAATCGTCGATTCTATGCCGACTTCGCAAGTTCCGCCTTGCAATATAAGAGGTATTCTACCCTTCATATCATCAAATACGTGCTGAGCGCTTGTGGGAGAAATTTTCGTTGAAGTATTTGCCGACGGCGCGGACAACGGCACTCCGCAAGCCTTTATAAATTCCCTCGCCACACTATGCTTAGGAAAACGGATTCCCACCGTGTCAAGTCCCGCCGTAACCTCGTCGGGAACTTCCTTAGACCTCTTGAGAATTACCGTTATCGGTCCCGGCATAAACTCATTGATTACAGCTCTTGCTTCGTCGGAAATATCTATCGCAAGCCTGTCTATCCAAGATATATCCGCTATATGAGCGATTAGCGGATTGTCCATAGGTCTGCCCTTTGCCTCAAATATCTTGCGTACGGCTTTTGCGTCAAACGCATTTGCGCCAAGACCGTAAACGGTCTCGGTAGGAAATACCACGACCTCGCCACTTTTAATGAGCTTTACTGCCTCTTCAAGACCTTGCTCTAGAGTTACTATTCTCGTCTGCATCGTCATACCCTTGCGCTGATTGCCTTGAGATTGCCGTATATATCAACTTTGCCAAGACCTGCCGGCAAGAATACAGTATCGCCCAAATCAAGAGTAATACAACTGCCGTTAGCCATTATAGCCCCGCTTCCGTCAACTACCGTCAAGGATACGAAAGAATCTTCGTCCACTTCAAAAGTATACTCTTCATTGCAGGTAATCTCGCCAGCCGTAAAGTATTTGCAACTTGCAAGCGTGAGCGTATTTTCGTCTATCTTCGCTGAATTTTCATTAGCTTTCACTACCTTTGACGTATCCGTAACCTCAATGGCTTTGTCTATATGCAACTGCCTTTTGTTGCCGTCGCCGTCAACTCTGTCATAGTCGTAAAGTCTATACGTAATTGAAGAATTTTGCTGAACTTCGCAAAGCAATATTCCTCCGCAAATTGCATGTACCGTCCCTGCCGGAATAAATAGACAGTCGCCCTTTTTTACTTCGATAAAGTTGAGGTAATCGATAATCTTACCCTCCGTCAACGCCTTTGCAAGTTGCTCTTTGGATATAGGCTCCTTGAATCCGCAATATACCCCTCCGCCTTTCTTTGCGTCAACGATATACCACATCTCCGTCTTGCCGTATTCGCCCTCAACTCTCAAAGCGTATTCGTCGTCGGGGTGAACTTGAATAGATAGATTGTCCTTGCTGTCAATGAGTTTTACAAGTATCGGAAAGAAAGAAAACTCCTTGCCTTTCTTTCCCAAAAAGTCAGGATTATCTTGCAATACGCCCGATAATTTGCGAGAAGAAAATTCGCCGTTGACTATTACGCTCTCGCCCTTTTCGTGACATGCAAGTTCCCAGCTCTCGGCGATATTTGCGCCCACTCCTTTTTTATTCCACTTGCTCTCCATAAGTCTTGTTCCGCCCCACACCGCTTCTACGGTAGCAGGTATCAATTTCATAGGATAACTCATTGTATATACCTCGTTTAATTATTTATTATGTCGTTCGTCTTCAACGGGCTCTAACGGTTGGGAAATACAACCGTAAACTCGCTTCCCTCTCCAAGTTCGCTCTTGAGAGAAATCTTTGCGCCGTGAATGACGGCAATTCTCTTAACTATGGCAAGTCCAAGCCCAGTAGAACTCTCGTTGATATAAGTGCGCGACGCGTCAACTTTATAGAATCTCTCAAATAGTCTGCTCTGATGTTCTTTGGCTATGCCTACGCCGTTGTCCTTGACCTTGAGCGTAACCGCGTCTTTATTTTCGCTCAGACTTATCTTGACGTATCCGCCATCTTTGTTATATTTGATAGCGTTGTTGACAAGATTGGTCGCAAGCGTTGTAATCATCTTGGGTCTGCAAAGCAGATTTGCTCTACCTGACAGTTCAAGCCTTACTCCCTTGCTGTCGGCAACGCCCTTAAGGTCCTTGACGACTTCTTCGCAAAGTTTTGCCATATCCGTAGTCGATTGCTCCTCGTTGTCCATATCGGCGTCCAATTTGGAGAGTTTAAGCATGTCGTCTATGAGAGTCTTCATTCTACCTGCGTTGGAATTGATTTCCCTTATGCACACGTCAAGTTGTTTTTGCGATACTCCCTCCATTGTCATAAGCTCAGAATATCCGCTTATTGCCGTAAGCGGAGTCTTGAGTTCGTGTGACGCGTTGGCAAAAAACTCGCTTCTAATCTTGGCATTGTTTACCTCTATAGTTACGTTGGTGAATATGATCACCATTACGTCGCCGGCGATTACTTCGTCGTCTACCGTATCAAAACTCGTCTCAACTCTGTATATCTCTTCGCCTAAATCGACTTCGCCTACGTAACACTTTTTATCCTCAAGCGATTGCTTTAGCGATGCAAGCAACTCTTCATTGTCTACTAGATATCCTAGGTCAACTCCTACCGCATCGTTTTCTTTGCCGAAGATTTGCAAAGCTACGGCATTGTTGAGTACTATTCTCCCGCTTGGAGATACCACTATGATGCCTTGATTGACAGAGTGAAGAAGTATGGACGACTTCTTCTGCTCGTATTGCAGGTTGACAAGGTTTTTGGCAATTTCGCCTGCGACGTCGTCTACCTTTGTCAATACGGCTTTGAACTCCGGAAAGTTGAGTTTTTCAGGCACTTGCATCGGCGTGTACTCGCCGTTGTTTATATCAACTAATATACCCTCCAACTTTTCAAAAGGTATAGTAGCAAACTTCATATTGATCGTCAAGGCAAAGTAAGACAACAGTATGACACCCGCCCAAATTAGTATTGCGATACCGACTATAAGGAAATACGGTCCGCTGTTATAGATAACGTCTATGGAACACATGAGAATTAGATAACCGCCCTCTATATTCTCATTTTCTACCTTTATAGCGCAGTTTATAGCCATGCCCGACTGATATACGCTTCCTAAAAAGAAGTTTTCTCCGTCTTTCACAGCTTTGTCAAGCTGTCTGACAATTCTGCGCCCCAAATCTATATCCGTAGGAGTATTGGTGTATATAGCATTTTTGTTAAAGTCAAAGACCGCTATCTTGTATACGTCTTCTTTTTCGTTCTCTTCCCCAAGAATAGTTTTTATATCGTCAATGCTGTCAATATCTTTGAGCTTGTCCGCAATAAATTCACTTTCCGGTTGAAGAAAATCCTTTATAGAATTGATAGTATAGATATTGAAAAGGAAAAACGTCAAAGCAACGGTAACGAATACCGCTACCGTCATTATCAATATAACTCTTCTCAAAATCTTGTTTTTCATATTAAATACATTATATTACGCGTTGTTGAAATTGTCAATTATGGATTTGTACGCCCTAAGATTTAATATTTCTTCAAGTGTCGCAGTAGTTGCGCCCTTATTTTCGTTTGCGCCCAAAATATCGTCGCCGGACATCGTCGCTCCAAACGCTCCAAAGGAATTAGCCAAATAATAGTTATCTTCAAAGTTGCGATATTCGTCAGTACCAGAAGTATAGGAGTTACTTTGATAAATATTCATTCCGCATACCCCCACTATATTGCCGAAATACGCGACTTCAGATGTAAGCTCACCCGTAAAATAACTCTTAATTACACGACCTCCGCGATATACGATTTCCGTCACGTATTGTCCGTCGTCGCCCCTTATAAAATTACCCTCTTCGTCAACTTTATATTGCTCGATTTCCATCTCTCCTATTTTTCCGGCAATACCGCCGACGTAGGCGAGATTATCTGCCGTAACGTTGATTTTGCCTTGACTTATACAGCTATCTACGTTGGCAAAATAAATGTAGCGCGAGTCTATTGCAACTTCGCCGGAACCGAGTATTCCGCCTGCGTAGACAGTCTGCGCCTTAACGGAAATATCACCGCTATTAATTGAATTATAGATATATCCGTATGACGTAGCGCTAATTCCGCCCGCAATTGCTTCGCCGTTGCCGATAGCGGAGATTTCTCCGACGTTCTTACACATCTCTATTGATGCGCCACCGCCGTTTAGATAAGCTATACCTGCCGACGTAACGGAAGGCGTATCCTCGCCTGCTCCCGCCTGCTTAGAGCTTGAAATAGCTGAAATAAATCCTGAATTTTCACAGTTCTTTACTAAATAATAGTTTCGCAAAACTATACCGCAAGCAATTGGGCTCCAACCTGTAATATCAGATTTTTGCGATATGTCGGCTTGGTTGACGGTATCGGATATCACGTAGTTGTTAATCAAGCATACGCCTGCGACGTCTGCTGTATCAGCGGTAATCTTACCGACAACTAAGCAATCCTGCACGTTCCCGTTGTTGATACCTACTATTCCTCCAAAC
>CAMWPK010000020.1 GCA_947176115.1 uncultured Clostridia bacterium | reverse complement strand
AGGGACGCAACGTAGTACTTGACAAAAAGTACGGCTCTCCCCTTATCACCAACGACGGCGTAACGATAGCAAAAGAAATAGAGCTTGAGGACTCTTTTGAAAATATGGGCGCACAACTCATAAAGGAAGTGTCTATAAAGACAAACGACGTAGCAGGCGACGGAACTACTACGGCTTGCGTACTTGCGCAAGCAATCATAAAGGAAGGTCTTAAAAACGTAGCGGCAGGCGCTAACCCAATGATACTCAAAAAAGGTATCGCAAAAGTTGCAGAAGCCGTGGTAGAAGAACTAAAGACTATATCCAAGCCAATCGACTCGGCTTCGGCTATATCTCAAGTCGCAAGCGTATCTGCGGCTGACGAAACTATTGGCGAATACATCTCAAAAGCTATGGAAATCGTCGGCAAAGACGGCGTAATATCCGTAGACGAATCCAAGTCCACCAATACCGAACTCTTGACGGTTGAGGGTATGCAATTCGACAGAGGCTACATCTCAGCGTATATGGTAACTAATACCGAAAAAATGGAGGCTGTACTTGATGACGCCTATATCCTTATCACCGATAAGAAGATATCTTCAGGCAAGGAACTTATGCCGATACTCGAGCAAGTAGTTCAGAACGGTCTTAAGCTCTTGATTATCTGCGAAGATATGGACGGCGACGCTTTGACGGCTGTCGTACTCAACAAACTCAAAGGTATACTCAACTGCGTTGCTGTTAAAGCCCCCGGCTTTGGCGACAGAAGAAAGGCAATGCTTGAAGATATAGCTATCTTGACAGGCGCTCAACTCATTTCCAGCGAACTCGGATACGAACTTAAGGACGTAAATCTTACTCACCTCGGCAGAGCTAAGCAAGTCAAGGTCGATAAGGATAACACTACCCTAGTTGGCGGTAACGGCGATGAAATGGCTATTGCAGGCAGAGTAAATTCTATCAACTCGCAAATCGCAGAAAACTCTTCGGAATACGATAAAGAAAAGTTGCAAGAAAGACTTGCTAAACTTGCAGGTGGCGTTGCGGTAATCAACGTAGGCGCGGCTACCGAAGTCGAGATGAAAGAAAAGAAATTGAGAATCGAGGACGCTTTGGCCGCTACTCGCGCGGCTGTCGAAGAGGGCGTTATCCCCGGCGGTGGCGTTGCGCTCCTCTCTATCATTCCAAAGATTAAGCCTCTCGTAGACGCTTTGGAAGGCGATGAGAAGACCGGCGGAGCTTGCGTACTCAAAGCATTAGAAGCTCCTATCAAACAAATTTGCGACAATGCAGGAGTTGACGGCGGTGTGGTAATCAACAATATTATCAACAGCAACAAGGGATACTCTTACGGCTACAACGCTTTGACTGATAAGTACGTAGATATGATTGAGAACGGTATACTTGACCCAACCAAGGTGACAAGGTCTGCCCTTCAAAACGCCGCAAGCGTAGCTTCTACGTTGCTCACAACCGAAGTGCTTGTTACGGATATTCCGGAGCCACCCGCTCCTGTAGCTCCGAATATGGGCGACGGTATGTATTAAAATCAATACCAAATAAAACCAAAGTGGCATAGCGATAAGCTATGCCACTTTTTTTCGTTCAAGACGCAATTCAATACCAATCGTGTTTTTCATTCCTATCCAGCGAAGCGATTGTCCTCATTTCAGTTTCCGTCAACTCAAAATCAAATATAGAAATATTTTCAAGAATATGCTCCGGATTACTAGATCCCGGAATTGCGACAACGCCCCGTTGCAAATGCCAACGTAAGATAACCTGCGCAACAGATTTGCCGTGACTTTCTGCTATCTTTGCAATTGTACCGTCTGAAAGTAACGCGCCCGTATATCCTCTTCCTCCTAGCGGATACCACGCCTGCATTACAATACCGAGATTGTGCATATAGGGCACGACTGCCTGCTCTTGATAGTATGGATGTATTTCGTTTTGGATAAGCGCAGGCGTAATATTCACTTGCGATATAAAATCGTCTATTTCTTCAATATACCAATTTGATAGTCCGATTGAGCGAATTTTGCCTTGCTCCACAAATTTTTCTATTGCCAAATATGCCTTCACGTCGTTAGCGCCCGGGTGATGCAAAAGCATCATATCGATATATCCGATATCAAGTTTGTCAAGCGATTCTTGTATTGCTTGTTGTGGATTTGCAAACTGCGTTCCAGGATATATTTTCGTAATTACGAAAATTTCTTCGCGCGGTACTCCCGATTGTCGAATAGCCTCTCCTATCTCCCTTTCGTTGCCGTACATATGCGCCGTATCAATTAGACGGTAGCCCTGCGAAAGCGCAGAAAGAACAGCCTTCTTACAAGTATCGCCATTAAGACTATAAGTTCCAAGTCCGAGTATAGGCATTTCATATCCGCTGTTGAGCATAACCGTAGGCGCATTCCCGTTTTTACCGCTTGCCAAATCAAAGCGCGAAACGTCGAGCGTAAATTTAATATCAAGACTATCTACCCAATCTGCAATCGTATTTTTTGAAGTTCCTGACGCAAACCGTCTGCCGGAAACCCATTCCGCAGTGGGAGCAAGCGAATGCAAATTCGTATCGCTTGAACCAATACCGCTAGAATGCGAAGTGCAGAAAGGTATTATCTTTTTGCCAGAAAAATCGTAGCTTTCCAAAAAGGTGTAAATAATTTTCGGCGCTTGCGAATGCCATATAGGATAACCTAAGAATATAACGTCGTATTCTTCAAAAGTTTCAACTTTACCGTTAATTTCGGGACGGGCTGTCGGGTCGGCTTGCTCACGGTCAGCCCTTCCATTGGTATAATATTTCAAATCTTCCGACGTGTAAGGCACTTGAGGTACGATTTCATAAAGCGTCCCTTTTGTTTCCTCTTTGATAAGATTCGCAATAGCTTTGGTAGTGTTCGTACAAGAAAAATACGCTATCAATATATTGCTTGTTCCCGTCACGGGCGGATTGTTTATTCCCCCGCCCGAATTTACGTTGTTGCCTGCGCCTTTATTGGGACTGTCATTACTACAAGCCACTAATCCGAATAATGCCATAATGAATACTAAAATTACTCCCAAAAGTTTTTTCATAAGTCTTCCTCTATATAAAGGTTAAAAACTTGCCTGCAAAACGGCGCGTATATCTTCTTCATTCATAACCTTATATCCGCCGTCCATTACCAAAGTGCTTTTAACCATTCCGTCAAGCATTTCTTTAGTTGCGCCGAGTTGAGTAATATTCATAATAAGTCCTATTTTCTTCATCCAAGACTCCATAACAGCCAAGCCTTCATTAGCAACTTGCGTATCTGTTTTGCCTTGTGGATTCACTCCCCAGACGTTGACGGCATAGCGGGCAAATTTAGCCGTCCCATATTTCAAAATATATTTGTAATACGGCATAGTAACTGCGGAAAGTGTCATTCCGTGCGTTGCGTCAGTGTATGCGCCAACAGCCTGACCCAACATATGCACCATCCAATCAGTAGTCTTGCCTTTTGCAACTAGCGTATTTAACGCCCAAGTAGCCGTCCACATAATGTTGCTTCTCGCTTCGTAGTCGCTAGGATTCTCAACCGCAATATTTGCGCTATGAATTAGAGAGCGTAAAAGTCCTTCCATAATATAGTCGCTTGTATTGTCGTCCGTACCTGAAAAATACTGCTCAAGTATGTGCGACATGATGTCGTATATACCAGATACCATCTGATACTTAGGCAAGGTGTAGGTAAATTCCGGATTGAGAATTGAGAACTTCGGGAATACTTTATCTCCGAATACGTGACCGATTTTTAGTTTTTGCTGGTGATTGGTAATTACACTGCCACCGTTCATTTCGCTTCCCGTACCTACCATTGTCAAGACGCAACCAACAGGAACAATATCGCAAGTGACGTCCTCATAGCGTATATAGTATTTATCCCAAGCGTCGACGTTGCAGTTAACGGAAACGGAAACTGCTTTTGCATAATCGCATACCGAACCGCCACCGACAGCCAAAATCAAATCGGCTTTAGCCTTTTTTGCGCGCTCAATACCCTCGTTGAGTTTTTCGCTTGTAGGATTGGGCATAACGCCTGCGTCCTCATAGATTTCTTTCCCGTTTGCTTTGAGTATAGCGACTACCTTGTCGTAAATGCCGTTTTTCTTAATTGAACCACCGCCGTATACTAGCAATACGTTCTTGCCGTATTTGGGCAATTCTTCGTTTAGCCCGTCAAGGGCTTCCCTACCGAAATAGAGTTTAGTGGGATTTGAATAAGTAAAATTTCCTAACATAAATATATCTCCTTATTTTTTTATCTTATAAAATTAGTCCAAGCGGACGTTTCTGCTTTTGGCGCAGATATACCAGATTGTTTGCCGGCTTGAATACATTTCAATATCCAAGCCATATTTGCGCCGATATTTCGCATTGTCTGCATACCTTCTAAATCTTGTTTTGTCTGCTCAGGCGTATTGCCGTGAACAATATTCCAGTAGGTAGAAGATATAACGGGCATTTGCGCTATAGCAAAGTATTTAGATAATGTATCAAGAGTCGCCGTCGTACCGGCTCTCCTTGCGGAAGCAACAACAGTAGCGGGCTTGTGCTCAAAGTTGCTACCTCCCGCATAAAAAAGTCTGTCCATAGCCGATAATATTCTTCCTGACGGATGCGCGTAATATACGGGCGTGCCAAATACAAAACCGTCTGCTGATTTTGCTTTTTCTATCCATTCATTAATGGGATCGTTTGAGAATACGCATTCACCTTTATTTGCGCAACTGTTACATCCGATACAATCTTGAACAGGCTTATTCCCAATTTGCAATATTTCCGTTTCTATGCCCTGCGCATTGAGTACGCTTGCAATCTCACTAAGAGCCGTAAAAGTACAGCCATTTGCCCTTGGACTGCCGTTGAACATTAACACTTTCATTATTACACTTCTAAATTTTTTATTATTCTAGCCGGCACTCCCGCAACTACTGCGTTGTTGGGCACGTCCTTTGTAACAACTGCGCCTGCTCCTATTATCGAATTATCGCCTATAGTAACTCCCGGTAGAATCGTGGCGTGCGCTCCTATCCAAACGCAATTCCCTATCTTTATTGGCGCGGTGTACATATTTGCCCTCATTCTGGGAATCACGTCGTGATTGACGGTTGCCATAACTACTTGCTGACCTATGAGAGTGTTATCTCCGATTTCTATACCGCCTTGGTCTTGAAAGCAACAACCGGAATTGATAAACACGTTTTTCCCGATTTTTATATTTTGCCCATAGTCTGCATTGAACGGCGGAAAAAGACCAAAGCCTTCGTCAACCTCTTGACCGATAAGTATTGAAAACAACTTGCGTATTTCTTCAGGCGTACGGTACTCTCTATTCATTTCAACGGTAATTTTCCTAGCTCTTTGCGCCATCTCGTGCATATGTAGATGCATTTGAGAATTAGCCACGATATAAGTACGCTTTTGCATTTCCTCTTTGAATTGCTCAGTATTCATAAATCGCCTCCACAATGTTATTTTATTAAACGTAGGACAATATGTCAAATACTTATGTTTTATAGCATACCCATAATTGACAAGCATATGTAATTGTGTTAAAATATTAAAAAGGTGACGATGTTATGGAATTAAGAGAATTAAAATACTTTTTGGCAGTTGCAAGAGAGCAAAGCATATCAAAAGCGGCGGAAGCATTATTCATTACGCAACCCAATTTGTCCAGACAAATGCAAAATCTTGAAAAGGAAATAGGACAACAACTATTTATTCGTGGCGCGCGAAAAATTACTCTTACCCAAACAGGTCAGTTGCTTCGTAACCGCGCGGAAGAAATAATAGAATTGTATAATCAGACGGAATCTGAATTAAATACGCCAATAACCGACATAAGCGGAGATATTTATATCGGTGGCGGTGAAAGTTACGTCATGGGGCTTATTGCTAAAGCGTCGCGCGAAGTGCAAATCGAATACCCAAAAGTGCGTTTTCATTTGTTTAGTGGCGATATTATTGCGGTATCTGAAAAGTTGGACAAAGGACTTATCGATTTCGGAATTTTTATAGAACCTGCCAACCTTTCTAAATATGATTATATTCGTCTACCTCTCACGGATACTTGGGGCGTTCTTATGCGGAAAGACAGTCCGCTTGCCCAAAAAGAATACGTTACGCCAGAAGATTTGTGGGACAAACCTCTTATTCGCTCCAAACACTCTTTGTGTAAAAGTATAATAACCGATTGGTTTCAAAAGAGTTCCGACGAGCTCAATATAGTCGCGACGTATAATCTTTTGTACAATGCCTCAATTCTTGTAGAAGAAGGTATAGGATATGCAGTCTGTCTAGATAAAATAATCCGAACGGACGAAAACAGTAATCTTTGTTTTAGACCGCTCTATCCCAAACTTATATCCCATCTCGATATTGCGTGGAAAAAATATCAAGTATTCCCCAAATGCGCGGAAGTCTTTCTAAAACGCTTGCAATCTATACTTGATAAATATTCTTTAGAATCTTAATCTTCCATTATTTGAAGAACTCGACATAATTCAACGAGGAATTGAGTAAACTGTCTACTCTCTCTTCAATTTGTTCTGATGTGTATTCTTTTACGTATTCCGCGTCAACGCTCACTGTTATTTTAAGACGAGCGTATTTCTTTATTAATCCCGACTTGCCCACTTGTGCTTTTATCTCATATGACTTGCCGATACCTTTGTAATACGTCGTCAAATCTTTGTCCAATATCGCATATTGAACGTCACCCAAACTTTGGTCATACTTATGTTTTTTATTTACGCCAGGCGCTCCGACTACGCTTACTCTAACTGGTATTTCGCCATCAACGTCGCATAACAATTCGTATCTATATAAATCAATATTTTTTACTCGCGTGTTAAAATCTACGTTTTTCAACTCCTCTTTCATAAAGACGTTAGACCCGATTTTATTTCTATCGTACTCCAAAACCACGTCGCCCAAATTTATCTCTCCGTAAATATAAATATTCTTATCAAAATTGCTATCATAATAGCCATTGGAATATATAGGTTCAATCTCCAAATTATTATCAATTAAGAAATCTTGTGACAAATAAAACACGTCGTCAGCCATAACTGTCTTTAACTTATTGTATTTTATTACAATATCGCCGTATGGATTGCCTAATTCAACGCAAAATAACACATATGTCATAATTGCAAGCGCTATAATAAGTATCGCTATCAAAATTAAGCCTACTTTTAATCCTGTTGTTCCGCTTTTAGTTTTTCCCATAGCTACTCTCCTATATATTTCTATAGACGGCGTTGTCTAGCATAGAATAAAATAATTTATTGCAATACTCTTTATAGTCTTCCGACGAAATATCCTTGCTATGCTTGATTCTAACGCTCATTGTCAATTGGCACTTCTTAGAAGCATTTTCATTACGGTTGAAGTTGACTCTATAAACAAAACGCGTGATCATTACTTGTCTGTCCTCTTTGCTTATAGTACTACCCGTAGTCAAACCGTAAGTATACCCGTTGTGCTTTTGTATATTTTGGAGTTTTTCTATTTCTTTAGATTCACAAGTAATAAAAACAGAAATTTTTTCTTGCTCGCTATTTTGCAGACTATCGCTATCGCAATAATACGCCAATCCGCTGATTCTGCCTGTGTGATCATGATATTTTATATATTTTTTTATGATATGACCGCCTCCTGCGCGAGAAAAAGAAACGTATTCGGGAATTTCTAAATTGTTTTCTATAAAGAAATTCTTTGATACATACACTCCCTCATCGCCCATAATATTTGGCAGGTTGTCATAATTAGTTGATAATTCTGCAGGTATATTCGGAATACCTGGTATTATGTATAGCATGACACTCATAATTACTGCGCCTATAATTAGGAGTGCGCATATTATGCTAACAACTACTTTTGAAGCTATAAGTTTTCCTTTTGTCATAGAATACCCCTTAATACACCAATATTTTAACACGTTCTTTTTATTTCATGCTATACCAAACTTTAATCAATGTCAATATGAAATCCGGCAATTACAGTTGACATGTGTGTCAACTTTTGTTTACATCTATGTCAACTTTTGTTTACATTTAGAAAAATTCTGCTTAAAATGTAAACTTACTGCAAAAAAAGATAAAGATAGCGCGCTAGCGCGCGCTATCTTGCAAATTAGTTTTATAAAGACTATTTAATTGCGTTTAAGACGACGGCTTTCGGAGAAAAAGTCTTGATCAGCTTCGTTGACGTAATCGCTGATATTGAGTTCTTTGCTCATAAGTTCGACCAATTCTTCTTCGTAGGCTTTCAATCTGGATACTACTCCTTCGCGTTGGTCTTTGTCTACCGTCTTTACGTTGGCTTTGCAATAAGATTGCCACTTAGAGGAAAAAATCTTAAGACGTTCGCCTTCTAATGCAAACTTGACTTTGGAAGAATACTCAATATTCTTTGCCTTGTCAATGGCTTGAGTAAGCGCAACGTTGATATTGTCCTGCTCTTTCTTGAGTTCGTCAACCTTGGCTCGCATATCTTTATTTTCTCTCGTCAGTCCTTCTATTCTATCTCTCAAAGCCAAAATCGTACTCTCGTATTTATCCGCCTGCATTTTGATATATTCTTGAACTTGTGCTTTGTCGTATCCTTTACGTACTATAGAAAAATTGCTCATTTACAGCTCCTTTAGATTATTTATGAAATAATTATAAAACAAAAACGAGTTATCGGCATTGCCAATAACTCATTTTTTTAGCTAAATTTGTCGAAACGCGTCAAAAGCGTCACACTTTCTTATTCTCTTTAATCAAAGATTGCTTGAGATCATAGAGCTTTTGCGATAAGTCTACTTTATAGATATGGGGGTTGAGCATACGCTTATACTCATTCCAGAACTCGCCGTAACTTTGCTTGTGATATTTGGCAATATCCATTACGGACGGCAAATCATACACAAGTTTTCCGTCCTTGATTATTTGCTTGCCAAGTTCTTTAGCGTAAAAGCCCGTGACTTTCTTTCTCTTCCAGGCAAAATCGGGATGGAAAATTTCAAGCTCGTCCAATCCGTCAAAATTCTCGTCTTTAAGCGCAATTAAATCGGCAATTGCCTTGTTGGTATTTTTATCATAAAGTCTGACAACTTTTTTATATCCCGGATTGGTGATTTTTGCAGGAGTATCGCTCATCTTCATTTTGGGTTGTAATACTCCGTCAATCTCAATACCCGCAAGTTTGTAAACTCCGCCAAGACTTGGGCAATCCATACTCGTAATAAGTTTTGTACCTATACCCCAAGTATCTATGCAAGCATTTTGCGTAGCAAGCGACTGCAAGACGTTCTCGTCAATATCTCCGCTTGCGCAAATCTTTGCATTTGGAAAGCCTGCTTCGTCAAGCATTTTCCTAGCCTCTCTGGATAGATAAGCCAAGTCGCCACTGTCCAATCTTATGCCTATAGGTTCGTGCCCTTGCTCTCTCAATTCCTTAAACACTGTGATAGCGTTGGGTACGCCACTGGCAAGAGTATCGTAGGTATCGCAAAGTAGCATACACTTATCAGGATATATCTTTGCGTAAGCTCTGAACGCGTCAAGTTCTGACGGAAAACTCATTACCCAACTGTGAGCGTGAGTACCCGATACCGGCACGTCAAACATCTTGCCTGCAAGCACGTTAGAGGTAGATTGACAGCCGGCAATCATTGCGGCTCTTGCTCCGTAGATACCTGCGTCAGGGCCTTGAGCGCGACGAAGTCCGAACTCTGCGACTGCTCCGCCCTTTGCGGCATAGACGACCTTTGCCGCCTTGGTCGCAATAAGCGTCTGGTGATTGAGTATGCAAAGTATAGCGGTTTCTATAAACTGCGCTTCAAACATCTTTGCTCTAACCGTAAGTATAGGCTCTTGCGGAAAGACTACCGTACCCTCAGGCACTGCGTACACGTCGCCGTTGAACTTAAAGTTCTTGAGAAGAGTCAAAAACTCTTCGTCAAAGATACCAAGCGATCTTAGATATGCAATGTCATCGTCGTTGAATTTTAGATTGAGTATATAGTCTACGACTTGTTCCAAACCGCAGGCTATAGCGTAATTGTTGCCCACTCCTCTATAAAAAACGTCGAACACTGCAATTTCATCCATCTGCTTGTTTTTGCTGTAACCATACATCATGGTTAATTGATACAAGTCAGTCAATAAAGTTAAATTTCTCATTCTTGCTCCTAGTTTTTTATGCCGATTTCTCGGTGAGGCTGAACAACCCGTCCATTGCCATAGCGCATATGCCTATCTTTTGCATAAATTATATGGCAAAATTATACAACTTTGCCATATTTTTGTCAATCTAATATCAATTGTTTTATTTTTTATTGTTGTAAGCCGTCTTCTTTATTCTCACTGCTATTTTTTGTATATTTGATTTCTTCAAGCACTGTGAGTTGGCTTACGTCAGTATTCTCCGCAGATTGTTCTTCACTGTCCGTAGTAGTCGCTGATTTTACCAAGCTCATATTCCTTGCTTTTTGGCTACTGGCTTCAAGTCTTTTATCGCAAAGATTCTTAAACCATTTAGTTTCAAAACTTATTTTGCCAAACTGTAGCAGTACTTGCAAGACTATGCACACGATAAAGACAATATAGCATATCACCTGCACGACTTTAACGTCGGAATTACCGAAAGTAACGGGATCTCCGTCCTTGATAAACTCAAGCGAACCTCTTACCAAACCGTACCAACCTAGATAGAATATGGAAAAAGTTCCGTTCTTAAGCGGTTTTTTAGGTACAAAATACATCACAAGAGCTATTGCTAAGCCTACTGCATTGAGCGTACCTTCAAAGAAGAAAGACGCGTAGTGCCACTTGCCGGTAGCGTCAATGAATACCGCAAAAGGTAAACGTTGTAGACTTTCATTGGTGACTTCGATTCCGTATAGTTCTTGATTGAAGAAATTGCCCCATCTGCCTATTATTTGTCCGAGCAGTACCGCGATAACAACGCAATCCGCCACTCGCATAAGCGAATATTTTCTGTTGCGCAAACAACAGAAGAATACGCCCAAAGCTCCGCCAAAGATACCGCCGATAATGGTTAGTCCGCCGTTGGAGATATTTATCGCGTCTACAAAGCCTTGCCAAGACGAAAGCGAATATTCTTCGCCCAACCTCGGAACAACGTAGAATACTCTGCAAAATATTACTGCCATAGGAACAACCCATATAAACAGCTCTAATGAAAAATCAAAGTCAATCTGTCTTTTGTAAGCAAGCAAAAGATATAGACAAAAAGCTAGAATAATGCCCAAAGTAATTACGATACCGTACCAATATATTTCATTGCCAAACAAGGTAAACGCTACTCTGTCTATTGCCAGTAAATTCTGCATTCTATATTCTTCTCCCTTTTTATTAGAATACTTTCGTAGTACCGTCGTTGCGTACGCCTATGACGAATACGTTTTCCATGCCGAATACTCTCTTCATATTCTCAACGTATGAATCGCACTTATTTTTGTCAACGTATGCGATAATCGTGCCTGCGAAACCACCGCCGTGTACTCTGACTGCCTTTACTCCATCGCATTTCTTACTCAAATTTACAGCTAAAGGTATTCTTTGCTCTAAATCGCCGTAGGGATAGCAATTTTGCAACATTGTATAAGAACTCTCGCCTGAAGCGTTGATCATATCGCAAAACTTGCGCTCATTCTTGCTCTTAACCGCATTGGCGCAGGTATTTACGCGCTTGTTTTCGTCAAAGTAGTGCATAGCGCGAAGTATTGCTCTGCCGGATAGTTTTTTCTGAAGCTGAGGAATAGCGTCGTAGAAGTCTTTTTCTTTGACGCTTCTGAGTTTCTTTGCTCCCAATTCTTTAGCGACCGCTTCCATTTCCAGTCTAATACTTGCGTATTGCTCCGTCAAATCGCTATGGTCACCGCCTGTGTTTATCAATACTATATTCAAGCCGTCAAAGTTCCAATCAATCGACTTATATGTCGGCGCCTTAGTGGATTTGAAATCTATATAACTTACACCGCCAAATGCTATTGCGCTTTGATCCAAAAGTCCGCACGGCTTGGCAAAATACTCCGTTTCTGCAAAATGCGAAGCCTTAGCCTTGGTAAGTTTGTCAACGTTGCCATCATTGAACATTTGATTGAGTATCTCGCATATCAACACTTCAAAACACGCAGAAGATGACACGCCTGCTCCTTTGAAGACGTCGCTTGTAGTAGTAGCGCTAAAACCGCCGACTTTCAGACCGCACATTTTGAAATATGCCAATACTCCTCTTACAAGGGCAATCGACTTGCCTTCCTCATCCTTTTTGGACAAAACGTCATTGAGCGACACTACTATAGGCGAATATCCTATTGACTCAACAATAACTTTGTCGTCCTCGCGCGGAGTAACGCAAGCAAGCGTATCAACGGTAATCGAAGCGCATAATACTTTGCCGTTGTTGTGATCGGTATGGTTTCCGCAAACTTCTATTCTTCCTGGGGACGAATAGAATACTCCGCCCTCGCCGTATTTCTTGCTATGTACGTTGTATAGTTCTTTGTATCTGCGAGTTTGATACTCAAGTTTGTCCTCTCCGTAAAGTCTTTTGACTATACTTATAAATTCTACGCTCATCACTTTCTCAATAGTCTTTGCGCCTGCCATACTTACCCCCATTAGTCTTAATATTAAAGTATACGAATTTATACTCAAAAATAGTATAACACAGTATAAAGGTATTGTAAATTGTTTGTAGGTAGATAATAATTTATCGGTTTTTTAATAAAATATTTATTTATGAAAAATTTCGTCTAATATTGCTAAAATAAAAAAGCTATATTAGTTAGAAGTATTGCAAATTTATTTGAATTGTAATATA
>CAMWPK010000019.1 GCA_947176115.1 uncultured Clostridia bacterium | reverse complement strand
GTATAATTATAATATAATATTAACCAAATTGCAATTAGATTTTCAATAAATTTTCAACTGAATTGCTTTCTTGTAATTTTTTATACTTCTCTTCCCTAAATTGCGGTTTTTGCATACTAATTGCCAAGAATATCATAAGATAAGGATAGGTGTAAGTAAACGAATTACCGAATATTGCGGAAATGAGATAAGCAAACGCCGTAGCAAGCAAGGTCAAGTCGCAAACCGTGAGAATTTTTCTTGCTCTCACCGCTCTTACGAACCACCAAATCACCGTGCCGAAGTACATCACAAATCCCGGTATACC
This sequence comes from uncultured Clostridia bacterium, assembly GCA_947176115.1. GTDB lineage: Bacteria > Bacillota > Clostridia > Christensenellales > UBA3700 > RACS-045. Next base: position 13,018 of record CAMWPK010000019.1, on the reverse strand, counting down.
TATATTGCTTGCCATAGTGATATATTCGTTGTGCGATACGTCAAGCGTTGTATCGTAGATATTGTTATTGTGATATAGATCCAGTCCTTTGCCAAACCAGGGCACTTGTTTTATTACGGCAATAGTGCGCTTCCAAAGTCCAAAACGCCCCGTTCCCGCAGAACTGTTGTCGCCACTGCTCTCTCCACCGCTACTTGGTGAAATAATACGCTTAACGTCTTTGAATAATTCAACGTAGGACGACCACATATTGGTTCTGCCGGATACTTCGAATACAAGATTTACGACGCCCGACAGCGCGCACGCAATCAATAGCATTTTCCAATCGAGTTTTTTTGTAATCAATCCGCTACAAATTAAGAAAGCTATACCGCATATATAAGCTATGTTTGCGCCCAAAGTGTTGCAGGCAAGAAGTTGAAAAACGTTGAACGGCAGAAGTAGTAGCGCCAAAAGCATTTGCCATTTTCGCTTGCTGTATACCAACGCGCCAAAAGTTGCAGTTGAAGACATCGCCAAAAAGTAACCGTAGTGATTTGAGTTGTTGAATACTCCCGACTTGAGCGACGTGGGAATTTTATAATTTGTAATTTCTATTCCCGTAAAAACGATGCAGATTATGCCCGCCAGAACTATAAAACTCCAAAGTATCGCCTCTTTTGACCACTTTATCTCGTCGCGAATCGCATAAGCCGAGAGAAAAACTACCGCATATTGCAATACGGTAAAATATCCCTCGTTGATATAACCTGCGCCGTAAAGCGATTTTTCAAAATACGGAGATTTATAAGTCGAGATAAGCGCCCATATAAGCATGAATAAAAATGGCAAAAGTATAAGATTGTCTTGTATAAATCTGCCAAGGTTTAATCTTCTTCGCTCCACGCCTACGTAAATCTTGACGACATAATACGCAAGTAAAAATACCGTCAATAGCATGGAACAAAATGTGAAATACATTTGGGAATAGTACATAAAATGCGAGTTATTGGATACGGTATTAGTAACCTTACCCACCAAGACTAAACAAAAAAAGGCTTGCAACAATACTAGCATTACTCCCGAAAAAAGGACGTACGATACTGTTTTTTGCAAGGACTCTAGTTTTTGCCCCCTTTTGTTTATCTCGCAAATTTGCTCTTCAATCATATTTTCATTTTAGTCTACTTCCAAACGGTTTGTCAATAACAAAACCCGACCTTGCAGTCGGGTTTTGACAAATTTTGTATATTTTGTTCTGATTTTATATAGATTGCCTTATAGATTGGTTTGATCGGTATCTTCAGCCTCGTCTATAGGACTTTCCAAACTTTGAGAAGGCAAGCCTTGCGGTTCAACGTTTTCATAGACGACGTCTTGATCTTCAACTTGCTCCTCTTCCGCCTTTTTCTTTAATCTCATTGCGCCTTTCTTGCTAGTCACAAGCATTGCCACGATTACTGAAATAATCAATACCATAAGCTCCACCATCAAGCCCACTTTTAAGGTAATTGGAGAATTAGTAGATTGCTTAGGCACGGACGTCATTCTTACGAGAGCAGTAACGTTGTAACCGTCGTTGTAATCTTCAATCATAACTTTGTAACTGTCAACTAAGGAATTATATTCGTTGATTACCTCGTTGACAAGTGCGTTTGCCGTATTGACAAGCGTAGTTTTCTCAGCCTCGCTTCTGTCTGCAAAACTTTGAGCGCTCTCGTAATCTTTCTGACATCTCTCCCAGAAATTTTTCTCGGCTTGGGCAAGATCTCTCTTACTCTTAGCAAGATTAAGATCCTCAATGGCTTTATTCAACGTATCGGGATTTGCCGGATTGACAATTATCGTTCCGTTACTTGGCATGTCGATGGCGCCGTTGGTAAGCGCTTTAAGCGCTTCTAGACATTCTTCAACGTCCTTTTCTTTCCTTGCAACCTCGCTTGTTGCGTCTGCAAGCATCTTATTGACGTAATCTTTCTCATTATTTGCGTCTATACCGTTGGAAGCTACGAAATCGCTATATGCCTCCAATTTTGGCAACAATACGTTTTCTATGCGATTTAGCAATACGCCAAACGACATCTTCTCGCTAGTAGACACAAATGAAGGCGCTATCTCATTGCACATCTTTCCCTCTTCTAGGAAGACGTTTATATTGCCTTTAATTATACTGTAATTTTGGAAAGCGTTATAACCTCCCGTTACGGCAAGTTTTCCTAGCAAAGTACTGAAAGAGTACTTCTTCTTAAAGTTTTCTATATGATTTGAAGTAATAGCGCTTACGATATTATTGTAACTGTTTCTTGATTTGATAATCTTATCAATATCGGAATTTTGCGAAAGAACTATTCTGTAACTATAAGTTCCGCTCAATAATACTCCGTTTTCATCAACTTTCTCGTCTACCGCGCTGACTACGCTAAGGTTTCTAATAACCAAGTTTATCAATTCGTCCATTACTTCGTCGCTGTAATTCAGCTTGTCCAAAGCCGAAGACACGTTGCTTGCAGAGGTAATATCTGCTACAACGTCGATTTGTCCGCCCCAAGGCCCCTCGCCAAGTTCAGCTCCTGAATAGTAATAAGTTATTCTAGTCTCATATTGGCTCTGACTTACAAATATATCGCATATTCCCAAAATTCCGCCACAAACGATAAGCGCAATGATAGCGTAAACAATTATTCTAACACCGCTTTTCTTAATTTGTTGCCAAATTTTTCTAAAGGTCAACTCTCCATTGATATTTTCTTCCATAGTTCCTCCATAGACTAAAATCATTAAAATTCAAGTATAGTATAACATTGCCAATCTCAATTATGCAATCATAAATTGTATAATGTTTTATTTTTAAGAAAATTTTTTGTAAAATATTATAATTTTCATATATTTTTTCGCAAATTTATCGCCAAGCCGACCTTAATGAGCTACTCTTTCCCTTCAAAACCGTCTGCTTAGATAAAAATTTCTTAGCCCATATTTTTATTTTGCCCATTTTAATCTACAAATTGCTTGCAAAATACTATTTTTTATGATATTATCACATTACCTTAATAATTTATAGAGAGTTGGCTGAGTGGTCGAAGGCGCACGATTGGAAATCGTGTGAACGGGAAACCGTTCCGAGGGTTCAAATCCCTCACTCTCTGCCATGACAGAAGCATATCTAAAAAGATATGCTTCTTGTCTTAAAGAGAGTTCGGGCTACCGAATTAGTGACGCTCGCACAAGACGCGATTCCACTTGCTCGCTATGCCGTCGCTTCGCTCCTTACAAATCCCTCACTCTCTGCCATAGCTAAGAAGTCGTTTCTTCTAACAAGCAAAAAGGCGTAAATCCTTATTGGACTTACGCCTTTCGGTTACTTGATATTTGCAAAGTTAAACTTCTATATACTACTTCTTCTTAGTCGTAGTAGACTTAGCCGTCGGCTTCGTAGCGGAAGTCTTGCTTGCCGTGGTCTTTGCCGTAGTAGACTTAGCCGTCGGTTTTGTGGCAGAAGTCTTACTTGCCGTGGTCTTTGCAGTAGTAGACTTAGCTGTCGGCTTTGTGGCGGTAGACTTACTTACAGTGGTCTTTGCCGTAGTAGACTTAGTCGTCGTAGCCGTCTTAGTCGTAGGCTTGCTTACGGTAGTCTTAGTTGTCGCAGACTTAGTCGTCACGCTCTTGCTTGGGCTCGCCGGAACGGACTTGGTCACGGTAGTCTTGGTCTGCTTTGTCGTAGAAGACTTAACCGCAGAAGTCTTTGCCTTAGATTTAGCGCTTGCGGTAGCCATAGCCTTCTGCTCTTTCTTTTTCTTCATAACGAACCATACCGCGAAAGCTACGACTGCCAATACGACTACTGCAACGCAACATCCTATTACTATACCCGCTACGTTAGAATTTTTGTCGGGGATACCGCCGAAAGAATCAGTTAAATCACCGTTGAAAGCTAGTGACATTCCTTTGGTAGCGTAACTGTTTGCCATTTCTTGCGACATAAATCTGACTTCGAGCATATTACTTGACTGCATTTCCTCTTTCGTAAGCGTAAGTTTGCCGTTGCTATAATTCTTAGCGTCAACGACCTTGCCGTTGAGAAGTACGCAAGCTATAGCGTATCCGCTGTCGGGGGTGATATCGTAAGTGATTGTATCGCTCACTTGAGCTATACCGCTCTTGCCGTCGGTGGTGATTTTACCGCCTACTCCTCCGTTGACGTACGCATAGACGTTGGCGGTTGCGCTCTCAGTAACGGCTGAGCTGTCGTTCTTAAGTTGAACAATAGTGAACGGGCTGAAGCTCGTAACTCTTGCGATAATACCGTATTGATTTATTATTATTGGAATCTCCTCAACTCCTATAATGTTGCCTTTATCGTCATGCTTGTAATGATAGATTTTGAAGGTCGTATCCTCGTCGTTGGGGTCATAGCCTTCGGGGAAACCAAACGAAACTTGCATAAAAGAGCCGTTTGGTACCTTCGTAACGCAACCGCATAGTTGCAAGTTGATTTCATACGTGGACGAAGATACTATATCGCCGTCTTCTATACCGGTCTCACTCTTGAGAGTATCGTTCAACGCTTGTTCTTCTTGCCCAGACTTTTTGCTTGCTACAAGCAAGAGTTGGCTACGTTGACTTTCTGCGTAATAATTGCCATCTTCATCTTGGAAGTTGGTGACAGAAGCGTCGGTATCGTCAATGAGGAGCGGTTCACCGTACGTAAGCATATAAAGTCTGCCGTCATTGAACACCCTGCTACATACTACGGTCTTTCCCGTAAAGTTGAAGGTGACCGGGTATGGCGTTTTCTTAGAATCTTTGCCAACAAGTCCGTCGGGAGTGATGTAATAGAAAGCTCCAATATGGATATACATCTTACTTGGCGTAAGCGTAAAGGTTATGGTCTTATCGCCGTCCCAAGCAAAGTTCTCAAGTTTAGCGTGTTCGTTTATCGTAGAGTTACCCATTGAAGATTCAAGATGTAAGCCAATCGTCTCGCCAGTATAACCTGCGTCAAGCTCCAGAGTTTCGCTGTAAACGACTTCAACCTCGTAAGTCTTGTCAACTTTCATCTCTCCGGTATTGGACGGAGTTACGGACGTTGCGCCGGGCGCAGGAGTATACGTACCGAAACCATCGTTGCGATAAGGCGTAGTTTCCGCGCATATGAAGTGCTCTTCTGTCAGCTTATCAGGATTGTATACGACGTTGTAACCAACCGTATCGTCAAAACCGCTAGACTGCGCGTCAGGAGCATAGTCTATCAAAGCGAACTTGATATATTCCATGCCCGGGCCGAGGTCTTCCATTTTCGTCTCCGTATCGGTTATGACAAACATATCATAATCCAACGCTTTATTTATAGCAATTATATTAGTCCAATTGCTCCAAATGGGCTCATTTGTTGCTTCGTCACGCTCCGTAGAGAAGCTATATGCGAGATACTTGCCTTCCTCTTGAAGGGCAAGCGCTCCCTTACCTTCAAAGGAGACCGTTATGCCCAAGAGTTCACCGGTATTCGTCTTAGTATACGAACCCACCACGGTCATACCGTTGTCATCCTCGTCAGAGCCGTAATCGTAAGGCTTGAGAGCGGGATAGCGCAACTCGTATCCCGAAGAAGATACTACGCCGTCCTCAATATGAGTATCTTGCATAGATTGAGCGCCAAACAACATCCAGTTATTCTTGCCTTCCGTAGCGTTGTAGGTGACGTCAACGGCATACCACATTTTATCCACTTGCACGTAGTTCCACATATGCGGATTCATATTGTCCTTGTCGCCCGCATAACCTTGTACGCATACGCAAGGTATACCCAATCTGTCCATGACTGCCTTAAAGCTCTTTGCGTAGCCTTCGCATACCGACTCGTTGTTGACCAAAGCGCCGTAAGAAGTGTAGATGAAGTCTGCCTTGGGCGTATCAATATATCTATTGCCTTGAAGCTCGGTACCAAAGCCGTATTTTGTATTTTGGCTTATGTAATTGTTGACGTACTCAATCTGCTCAACGACGCTACTTTTCTTCTTCGCCTCGGTGACGATTTGCTCAATCTTGTTTTCGTACTTAGCAACCGCCTCATTGACTGACGCTACGCTGTTGATACTGTTGCCTCTATACAAGGACAGTACTCTGCTCGAGTCAAGATAAGCCACGTACTTGCCACCCTGCATACCCGCAGTAATTGACGTGGAGAATACGTCAATATAGAACAAGTCGGGGTGATCTAAATAGAAAGCATCTCTACCTATGCCGTAGGACTTGGCAAGCCTATTATTGTCACCGCCGTTGACGTACGCCTTGACTTCGTCTTCAGTCGCAACGCCGTTGGCAATCAAATCATATTGTAGCTTGCCGTCTTTGAATTCGCCCTTTGCAAAGAGCGTATCGAATGCCTTGTAGAATCTCTCGGCAATCGGGTCGATTGAAATTTGATCGTAGAAGTATTCATAGGCATAGTCCCCATCGGTATCAGCAAAAGCAAAGTTGCCAAGCGTCAAACACGATATGGCGAGCATCACAACCGTTATGGCTATTACCATAGCTAATATGCCGGTTCGTTTAGTTAAGGACATATAGAACCTCCAATAAAGTTGTTTTTTCCATATTATACTTAATTCAACAAAATAATGCAAGTTTTTCTTACTTAATTTGCCAAAGGTCTAGCTACTTCTTTTGAGCTGAAATAGCGCGAATCCCAGGGAAAAGAAGAAAATCTGCCGTCCGCTTCGCAAAGACTGGGAAGTTGCTTTTCAGCGTGAAATAGAAAGTGAGATGCGATGCATCTCACTTTCTCTATTCTAGGCGAATGGCGTCACTTATCCAAAATACAATCTACGGGTTTTCGCTTTGTGATTGAGAAGATTGACAAGACGCTTGCTATCAAGGATACGCCAAGGCTTAGAGCAAGCATAAGCGCGATTTGTCTAAAGCCGAAGAGCATAAAAGTGATTTGAAGACCAAAATCGCCTGCTACTTTGGCGTTGATAATAAGGCATGCGACAAAAGCCGATATCGTAGCCAAGACAAAATTGACTATAGAGATAATAAGGCTTTCGCTGTAGAAGATTGCGAAGACGTCGGAGCTTCTTGCGCCCAAAGCTCGCAAAATACCGATTTGCTTTTTCTGCGAAGATATAGACACAGCGATATAGTTGCTCATAAGTATTATAGAAAATACCGCCAATGCCAAGCCCACGTATAGGAAGACTTTGCCGAGTTTAGTAAAAGTATCCCCCTTGAGCGCCATTGCAATGACTACGGAATTGTGCATATAATACACGCTTTCGCCGTCGTTGCCGTAATGCATATCCACCAACTTTTCCACGGTTTGCTTATCGCCCGTCATCGGCGCGATCAAGAAAGCATACTCGGGAGTAAGCGCCTTTTGCGCGCTGGTATACACGACGTTGTTGATCAAATAAATATCCGACTGAGAAGATTCTGCGTCGCTATAGACGCCAACGATTTTGGGCGAATTATCCAACTGCAAATCATTGCCGTAGCGGAATACCACTTTCAAGCTCTCGAATTTCTTCTCATTTATCTCTTTGATTAAGTACTTATTGTACAACTCTAAACCGGCTTTGTCTTTTATTTCGCTTCCGCTAAGTCCACCGGCGACGTTGACTGCATAACCACCGCTAATAGTGTCCACGTAATTGAAGAAATCAAATTTCTCCGTCAAAAGATACCCAGAATAAAGCAATCTCCATTGCAATGCGCTAAAATCTTCGGCGTATGGGTCAAGCTGATAATCGTCTTGTAGGAAAGCAACGCTGTCCAAACACGTCCTTACTGCCAAGGCTCTCACCATTTGACGCGTTTCTTCGTCCAAATCGTTGCCGATAGAATTGATAAATTCTTTGAAAGCATTGATTTGCTTCTCGTCTGCGCTCTCTGCGTATTGGCAACAACCTATATACATTCCGCCGTATTCCTTTAGCGAATCCAAAGAAATATTAAAAGAAGAAAAATCCACAAGTCCATCAAAAAAAGTCTGATTGATGCTCACTTGAGTATATGTGGGAATATCCTGACCTATCTCCGCAAGTAACTTTGCGCCAATGACCAATTCATTATCTTTTAACGCAGTTCTTGGAGTATCGTCTATCCATTCGATTTGGAAATCGTCAAGATACGTATCGTCAACAACGTTCGTGAACGACCCCGTATAACTCTTAGACGAATCGCTCAAAGTAAAACTACCCTTGGACGCAACTCCCAAAAGCGCCTTATCGCCTTGCATATCGCATATAATATCGTAAGCGCTTTGCGTAACGTAGCCAATCGAGTGATAAGAGTAATTAAAATATTCGTTGCACTCAATAGCAAGGGTATTATATTTCTCTGCCAACATCCCTTCGCGCTTAGCGTTGGGCTTAAGCTGTGCGTATCTACCGTCAGGGTCTTCAAGCGTATCTACCACGCCGACGACTTTCCAAGTCAACGCGCCCTCTTGAGTATCCGATTGGAAATACGCCTTGTCTACAAAGTCGTCAAGCGTAGCAATCTCTTCCGGCTCGATATAGAAAGTTTCTTCGCCGTCAGTAAGGCGTATACCCCCCAGCGCAAATTGCTCATACGTATACTTGCTCACCACAATCTCATTATCATTCTTTGGCATCTCTCCCGCTATTAACTTATACTTCTTGCCGTCAATAATCTTCTCGGCTGGCAAATACCCGCTCAAAGATAGATTGTAATACACGTCTTTACCGCTCAAACCTCTGAGATTCTTGCTGTAAATTATTGGCAAGACTTGATCTATTTCGCCGAAAGTAGCAACTCCCAAAAACTCAATACCCGTCTTGTCCTTGAGATAAACTACGTCTTTCTTTACCGCTCCGCTACCCGACGTAATAGCTAAAGTATCATAATTATTCTTCATTATAGACTTTACGGTAGCCTTACTCGTATTATACGACGCCAAAGTATCTGCAAATCCAAAGAATGCAAAACTGATAATACATAATAAAATTGTTATTATAAGCCTTATGGGCTTGGTCCGCATGCTCTTTGCGCCCATAGCTAAGGCGCGTCTATACGGCAAGCGCGATTTCTTCAGTTCTACGCTCGGCTTATCTTTCGTACTATCTGCGCTTGCGCTTGCCAAAGCGTCGTCGCTTATCACTTCGCCGTCCGCAAGCTCTATTATCCTATCCCCGTACTGCTCGGCAAACTCTCTGTCGTGCGATACCACTATGACCAATCTGTCTTTCGACAGCCTTTTCAGCGTATCGAATATCGCCTTGCCCGTCTCACTATCCAATGCCCCCGTAGGCTCGTCTGCCATTATTATCTTGGGATCCTTTATTATAGCTCTGGCTATGGCTACTCTCTGCTTCTGTCCGCCCGACAACTCGTTGGGCTTTCTATCCGCATATCCCTCTAAGTCTACTTCTTTCAATACCTCTTCAAGGCATTGGCTATTGCTCTTTTGGCTCTGCAATTCCAATGCCAACGTGATATTCTCTCCTACGCTAAACTCATTGAGAATATTATACTCTTGGAATACAAAGCCCACGTACGTATTGCGATAACTGTCAAAGTCCGATTGCTTAAATTCTCTTGACGACTTGCCGTCTATGATTATCTCTCCGCTGTCGGCAAAGTCCAGACCGCCTATGAGATTGAGAAGCGTCGATTTACCGCTACCCGACTTGCCAAGCAAAAAGACCATACCGCTGTCCTCAAAGGACAGCGATATATCTTTGAGCGCCCGTACAGGTACGCCTTTCTTGGGCTTATAGGTCTTACTAATATTTTTTAGTTCTAACATCTTTCCCTCTATCTGTCTTGAATACTGTCTACAGGTTTTTTCTTAGACAATTTATACAGCGGTATCGCGCCGGCGATTGCCGTAGTGCCAAAGCATAATGCCAAAAGCATAGCAATCTGTCTGATACCAAAGCTCAATACTTTCATACTGTAAGTAAATCCAAAGGCTGACGGAACAAGCATATTAAATCCTAAGGTCAAAAAGCCTGTGCCAATAACCGCCAATGTCACTACTATTGCGCTGATAATCGCGCCCTCGTTGATAAATATAGCCAAAATATCGCTCTTCTTAGCGCCCACTGCTCGCAAAATTCCAATCTCTCTTTTCTTCGACGATATGGAAAGTTCTATATAATTGCCAAGCAACAATATAGAGAATAATCCTATTATTGCGCTACCCCAATACATAAACTTCTTCAACGTATTATAAGTTATCGCCATGTCTTGCAATTCATAGTAAATAGGATTGTTGCAATAAAAAGTCCTAAACTCGCTCATATCGAAGTGCAAATTGGTAATCAAATTAATCGCGTCTTTTGTCCTTGCGCTTCCCGACAAAGGCGCAATCAAAAAATTATACATAATGTGCTCGTAATCAAGACTTTTGTAATACGCCTTGTCATTGATCATAAAGTCGTTGGGATAACCGTCTTTGGCGAAATATATCCCCACTACAATCGGCGCCGAATCATACTTAATATCTGTATAGTCGGTCCTGTGTTGAGTAAATCCGGTATAATCAATATCGTAATCTTTTGCCACAGTCCACCTTGCTGAACTAAGGGCGTTTTCAATACGGTTTTCCACAAATATCTTGACTGCGTTTTCCTTCTTCAGTTGCTCTCCGCTTTTTCTGCCCGTCACGTTGTTATAATATCCGCCGTCAATAGAATAATCGCTTCCGTCTGGAAGTACTCCTAATTCATTGATTGTTGATAGATAGTAAGCGTAGGATAATCTCCAATCGTCTTCTGTCATTTTTTCCATATTAGTGGTGAAGTTATAAACATAATAGTCAAAATGTGCAGAGAGATTAGAAAAGCTGGAGAATGCGCGATTATTATTATTTATACAATACTCCTTATACATCTCCAATTCTTGCAAAGATAGCTCTTCTGCGTCTATGCAATACGCTATAACTTGGCTATAGTGCCTCAAATTGTAAAGACTCATATTCCTAAAAGAAACCTTGCCATTAAAAAAAGTTCTGCTATATTTACATGCGACTTTACTTTCATATAAATAAGACCCTTCCTGCCAAAGAAAATCTGCCGTATTACAACCTATTACGATTTCGTTTTCAGCAAGTTCTTTTCTATCTCCCTTGCCGTCTAACCAAACGATATTATCCACGTATTTAAGCGATTCCTCTCTCGCCACTCCTTTAGCTCTAAGAGAATTATCTATTTTTTCTCCCTTTAGCCATATTCCAACTGTTTTGCCAAAACCCGTAGTATCCTCTTTTATCTTATTCTCTTCAAGATTCTTATCATATAGAGATTGGTGAATATAACTGAGATTGTGATAACCTTTTGCAAAATATCTCCTTAGCGTCCAATTGAGATAATAAATATCATCAGGCTGGCAATTTAACAGCCTGCCGTCGGCGTCGGCAAAAGTATCTACCACGCCTACAATGTATAACGGTCCATAATTATCCCCTGTAAGATATCCGGAATCATTTATTCTGGGAATAATATTATCCAAAAAATCTTGGAAGTCCCCTATCTCTTCGGGCGTAATATCTTCTCTTCTGCCTCTCAATTCTATTCCCGCCAATTTATACTGATCGTATCTGCGTCTAGTAATGACGATTTCATTTTCATTGCTAGGCAATCTGCCGTACAACTTAAAGCCCAATGCGTCGAACAACTCTTGCGACGCGGGTAAAGAACCGCCATCCCCATTGCGACGTCCATCGCCTGCGGAATAATATTCTATTTTATTATCTAACTCAAGCAAATCGCTATCCAAAACTAACGGGGCATAATGCGCGTCGATTACGCCTTGGAAATCAAGACCCGTGACCTCTCTTAGCTTTTGTAAATCCTCCTCGGAACATTCTACTGTTAATGAATAATTTCTTACGTCCTCGTCTAATACTTGCGCGTTGATAGAGAAATAATTTTCGTCGCTCTCATAAAAATTCGAAGTTATCGTCTTTTGGACGTCAAAACCAACCATTACGTCGGCGAGACCAAAGGCGGAAAAGCTGAAATAGCACAACAGGATAGTAATCGCAAGCCTTAATCTCTTGCGACGCATACTCTTTGCGCCCATAGCTAAGGCGCGCCTATACGGCAAGCGCGATTTCTTAAGCTCTACGCTTGGCTTATCTTTCGTACTATCTGCGCTTACGCTTGCCAAAGCGTCGTCGCTTATTACTTCGCCGTCCGCAAGCTCTATTATCCTATCCCCGTACTGCTCGGCAAACTCTCTGTCGTGCGATACCACTATGACCAATCTGTCTTTCGACAGCCTTTTCAGCGTATCGAATATCGCCTTGCCCGTCTCACTATCCAATGCCCCCGTAGGCTCGTCTGCCATTATTATCTTGGGATCCTTTATTATAGCTCTGGCTATGGCTACTCTCTGCTTCTGTCCGCCCGACAACTCGTTGGGCTTTCTATCCGCATATCCCTCTAAGTCTACTTCTTTCAATACCTCTTCAAGGCATTGGCTATTGCTCTTTTGGCTCTGCAATTCCAATGCCAACGTGATATTCTCTCCTACGCTAAACTCATTGAGAATATTATACTCTTGGAATACAAAGCCCACGTACGTATTGCGATAACTGTCAAAGTCCGATTGCTTAAATTCTCTTGACGACTTGCCGTCTATGATTATCTCTCCGCTGTCGGCAAAGTCCAGACCGCCTATGAGATTGAGAAGCGTCGATTTACCGCTACCCGACTTGCCAAGCAAAAAGACCATACCGCTGTCCTCAAAGGACAGCGATATATCTTTGAGCGCCCGTACAGGTACGCCTTTCTTGGGCTTATACGTCTTGTTAAGTTTTTTTAGTTCCAACATATAATCACCTTATCATTTTTTCAATTATACCATAAAAGCATGTCATTAGCAATATGCTTTCTCAACTTTATGCTGAAGTACTTATTCCTGCAGTGCCGGCATCACCTTTACTTCCGTTTTGCCCATCGTTTCCGGTTTTCTTATCTCCACCAATAGTGTAACTTGGTGCTCCTGCAGGCGCGCTAAGACCGCCATATCCGCCCTGTCCGCCTTCGCCTTTTTTAGGGTTATAATGACC
>CAMWPK010000018.1 GCA_947176115.1 uncultured Clostridia bacterium | reverse complement strand
CTCTAGGGGTGAGCGTACTCAGAACTTCAAGCAAATGCTCTTTGAGCATTCTAGTCTCGGCTTTTTCCGCCGGCGACGCAGAGGTATTATCCTCAATGAAGTCGCCAAGATGGCTGTCCTCTTCTTCGCCGATAGGCTTCTCTAACGACACAGGGTCTTGCGCTATTTTTTGTATCTCAATCACCTTTTCCTCAGTCAAGCCCATTTTCTCGGCAATTTCTGCGGTTGTGGGTTCTCTTCCCAAAGTCTGCAAAAGTTGACGCGATACTCTGCCCGTCTTATTGATAGTTTCTACCATATGAACGGGTATTCTTATCGTCCTCGCTTGGTCTGCTATTGCTCTAGTAATAGATTGCTTAATCCACCACGTAGCGTAGGTCGAGAACTTAAAGCCCTTGGTATAGTCGAACTTCTCTACAGCTTTCATAAGTCCGAGATTACCCTCTTGAATAAGGTCGAGGAATTGCATACCTCTGCCGACGTATCTCTTGGCAATGGATACGACAAGTCTTAAGTTGGCTTCGCTCAATCTGTTTTTAGCGTCAACGTCGCCCTCGCTCATTCGCTTTGCAAGCTCTATTTCCTCATCGGCTCTGAGCAAAGGTACTTGTCCTATATCTTTGAGGTACATTTTAACCGAGTCGTCAGTCGTCGCTTCGATGTTGTCAAAAACTATGTCCTTGACTACCTCTTCGCTATCCTCTTGAATTTCCACGCCCTCTTGCTTGAGAATTTCAAAAACCAAAGAAGTTTCGTCAGGTTGAAGCGCATGCTTGTCGGAGAATTTTTCAAACTCCGTCATCTTCATAGTCTTGCCCTTGTAGGCGCCGGCTAACTTAATGGCTTCGCTCTTGACCTTTTCTTCTCTTTGAAGTTTCTTTTCGTCAAGCTCAGTCGTGATTTTTTGTTCTTCCATTTATTACAACCTCCGTAGTATCTTTCGTTATTTTTTGTTGTTGCTTTGGGCGATTTGGCTCATCATAATGAGCTTAGCGTCTTCGTCTTTTTCATTGTCAAATGCTTTGATTAGCTCTTTTCTTCGCTTTTTCTCGCCCTCTTTGATTATTCTTGCCACACAGTCTTCAAAATACTTCAAAGCCTTTTCGTCGCCAATCTTGCTTCCCTCGTCCAGTATGGCTTTGACTTCTGGATTGTCTTCTTCTTGCGACGTCAGTTCTTCTAAAGTATTCTCTTGATTTGAGCGGTATAAATCGTATAAAGTTCTTTGATTTTTATCTTCAAGATATTGAGATAAATCTTTTTCGCACACCGCGCCTTCAACTCCGCCGAAAAGTCCATACAATACGTATCTCACGGCTCTGTCAAACGCCGACATACTGATCTTTGCAGTTTCTTTTTTGATTACTGTCGCTACGGCTTCGCTTACGTCCAACTGTCTTCTCAACGTATCGCTAGGCAAGCCGGTGAGTTTGGCTACGTACCCAATATACGCTTCAATCATCGCAGGGTCGCCAAGCGGTTTAATTATCTTCATAGCTTCGACAGCATACTTGCCTTTTTCTTGCGGAGAAGTCAAATCGTATGACTTTGCAAGAGTAAAAAGTTTGTGCTCAAAGAGCGGTTTTGCCTCAATAAGCATTTTGAGATAAGCGTCTTTGCCGTACTTACGCACGTACTCGTCAGGATCTAAGTTGTCAGGCAAACTGACTACTCTCACGTCAAGTCCGTGATTGTAGAGTATATCAAGACCTCTCATAGTTGCGTTTTGTCCCGCGCTGTCGCCGTCATAACATATAACGACTTTATCTACGTATCTCTTGATAAGTTTGGCTTGGTCTTGCGTAAGCGACGTTCCCATAGACGCGATCGCATTTTTTACTCCGCTTTGGAAGAGCGATATTACGTCCATATATCCCTCGACGACGATAAGTTCTTTGACTGCCGTCTCAAGTTTAAGACGCTTGACGGAATGCTGTCCGAATATCTCTTTAGACTTATTGAATAATACCGTATCGCGTGTATTTTTGTACTTAGGCTTGCTATCGTCAAGCACTCTTCCGCCAAATGCTACGACTTGCTTTATATTGTTGATAATTGGCACTATAAGTCTGCCTGCCATAGTATCGACTACGCCACCGCTTTGCGTGGTATCGACAAGTCCAGCTTCTTGCATATTCTCTTTGGAATATCCCTTAGAAGCAAGGTATGCGACAAGTTGATTTCTTCCAAGAGAATATCCCATACCAAAGATAGTCGCCGTCTGCATTGAGATGCCTCTCTTGGCAAGATACTCCCTCGCAGTTTTCCCTGCGTCAGACTTGAGATTACTGTGGAAGTAGTTCGCCGTTTCCCTCATCATCTCAAACAGCTTGTCCTTGTGCTTTTTTAACCCTGCGCTTTTATCGTTATGAGAAAAATCCGGAATAGGCATGCGATATTTGTCGGCAATAATCTTGACCGCGCCCATAAAATCAGTGTGCTCTATCTCTTGAATAAAAGTTATGGCGTCACCGCCTACTCCGCAACCGAAACAATGATAAGTCTGCGATTGCTCGTATAGACAAAAGGACGGAGTTTTTTCATGGTGAAAAGGACAACAAGCCCATTTCTTACTGCCTTTTGTCTGCAAGGAAACATACGGAGATATTAGCTCCGCTATATCGACTTTTGCCTTGAGTTTTTCCAGCCATTCAGAAAAATTTTCCGCCATAATTCCTCGCTTTTCTTCCGTACAATAAGATTATACGCCGACAAATGCAAAAGTCCTTATATTATTTTTATTTTATATTAATAATTAAAAGCGAGTACTTTTCATACTCGCTTAAATAGTCTGGACAAATATATTTACTCTCCCGATTTGCCGTAGTTGGACAATACTCTCGCCGATGGGTCGTCAACGTCGCAACCTTTCCAAGACTTGTTGGGCATCCAAAAGTCTGCTATCATTTGAGCTTGTTGGGGATAATACTTCTCAAATATTTCTCTGTACATCAAACTCTCTTTTGTAAACGGCATTGCGTGATACGCATACTTTTGACGCTTAATCTCAAACTCTTCATCTGAGTAAAGTGTTGAAGCGTATTCCTTGATATAGTCCACCATTGAGTGACCTACTGCGTCGGAGAATGCGGCCTTTTCTCTATACAAAATACTCTGTGGCAGATAGTCGCCTTCAAACGCTCTTCTCAATAAGTATTTGCCTTTGCCGTACGTGTTGAGTTTTTTGGACGGGTCAATCGACATAACGTATTTGACAAAATCCAAATCGCCAAAGGGCACGCGCGCCTCTAGCGAGTTTGCCGATATACATCTATCGGCGCGAAGTACGTCGTACATATACAACTCGCTAATTCGCTTTACCGCCTCTTTTTGAAACTCCTCAGCAGACGGAGCAAAGTCGGTATATTTATATCCAAAAAGTTCGTCGCTAATCTCGCCCGTCATAAGCACTCTCACGTCTGTGCGCTCGTGAATAGCCTTGCAAATGAGATACATACCGATACTTGCTCTGATTGTAGTTATATCAAAAGTTTCAAGCGTCTTTATTACCGTATCTACAGCGCCGAGTACGTCGTCTTTCGTGATTATAATCTCGCTGTGGTCGCTACCGATATAATCTGCAACTTCTTTGGCGTATTTGAGGTCTATAGCGTCCTCGCTCATACCTATCGCAAAAGTGCGGATAGGCTTATCTAACAACTTTTGAGATACCGAACATACAAGCGAGCTATCCAAACCTCCTGAAAGCAAGAAGCCCAGCGGAGCGTCGGAGTCAAGCCGTTTTGCTATACCTGCGACGAGTTTGTCATGAATGTTTTTGCATATCGTATCCAAATCGTCCTTGATATACTTATCAACGGCGGTCGGATCGGAATATCTTACGAATTTGCCGTCGGCGTAATAATGTCCCGGAGGGAAAGGCATAACCTTATCGCATAAAGGCATAAGGTTTTTTGCTTCGCTTGCAAATGCAATCTTGCCCGACTTACTGAATCCGTAAAACAACGGACGAATGCCTATCGGATCTCTGCCTGCGATAAGCGCGTCTTTTTTGCTATCGTAAATGACGAGCGCAAACTCGCTGTCAAGGCTCTTGAACATCTCAAGTCCCATTTCGCGATAAAGCGGTAAGATAATCTCGCAGTCGCTGTCCGACTTGAAAGAGTACTTTTCCTTTAGCCTCTCTTTGATTGGTCTAAAACAGTAAATTTCGCCGTTGCAAACAAGGTAATCTTCGCCCAACGAAAAAGGTTGCATTCCCTCTTGAGTTAAGCCCATGATTGCAAGCCTGTGAAAACCTAAAATACTTGATTTGGTCTTGACGATTCTAGTATCGTCCGGACCTCTTGAAATTGTTGCGTCAAGGGCTTTCTTAAACTCCTCTATAGCAACGTCTTTGCCGTCATAACCCATAATTGAACACATAGTGCCACCTCCAAAAAAAATACAGCAATCTTCCTTATTTTAGGACGAATGCTGTTATCCGCGGTGCCACCTAACTTATTGATACGGGTATATCAATCACTTTTACTTTCCAACAAAAGCATCGGCTGTAACGGGCCTCCCCGTCTCCCCTACTTTCTTGCGATTTGGGTTTGCGCTCATGAGTGTTATTCATTGAAGGCTACGGTTGGGTTTTCACTATCCCCAAGTCACTGTGCGTAGTTGAGTTCAATTACTTCTCTCAATCTTCACTTTGTATTTTGATTATATGCCCGCGCTTTTCAATATGTCAACGGATTTGAAAAAATTTTTTGATTTTTTTTACTGCGACAGTTTTTCTATTGTTGAACTTATAATATCCACGCTGTCAAGAACGAATTTTATGCAAGGACGAACTTTATAATAATCGTCGTCGCGCTCTTGAGGCATATAGCCTGCGGTGAGATTCTTGACTTCTTTGAGAAGTTCTCCGCAATTATCCGAGCCGTTGAGAGCTTTGAACTCGGCTACCATTTCTTGCAAAATCTTGTACATATCCGCCTTGGCGAGTTTTGGGTCGTCGGAGTGTGTCAAATACAGTCCCATTACTATAGCGTACGCGCTGACTGCTCCGCACAGATTTCTCGTCCTGCCAAAGCCACCGCCAAAACCGCACGATACTGCCAGCAACTGTTTTCTATCCAGCGGTAGAATATCCTCAAATGCCAATACTACCGATTGACAGCAGTTGTATCCCTCCTTAAATAAGTTGTAAGCCTTTTGTTTCCTTGTAATTTCGCTGTGCATAAGATTTCCTTTTAATAAATTTTAATTATATTGATTCTTGCATAAAATATGCCACTTCTCAGTGGCATATTCTATTATTCTTATAGTTCCTTATAGTTCGTCTTTAATTTTCTTTGCCGGCTTAAAGTTGAGAACTCTGCTCTCTGCAATATTTATCTTTTCGCCTGTCGCAGGATTTACGCCTACGCGAGCCGGTCTGGTCTTTAATTCAAAATTGCCAAAGTCTGGCAAAGCTACTTTATCTCCGTTCTTTACGGTTTCCAAAATGGTTGCTACCATTGCGTCATAGCACGAAGTTGCTACCTCGTTAGAACAACCTGCCTTAGAAGCTACGCCTGCGATAAATTGATTCTTGTTCATAAATTTTTCTCCTTTTTTATAAAATAGATTGTCGTATTTTGGCAACCTACTCCCACGTATCCCTGAGATAACAAAACGTTATGCTCTTTAGTATGGGTATTGGCTTGTCCAATCACATTTTTAATTTTATCATATTTTTCATTCGATTGCAATACTTTTTGTAAATTAAATCTTTTGAGCAAATATATGAAGTCGTATCCCTCGCTCATATGCCAAGTTGCTCTCATTTCAAAGCCTAATGAGAAAAAAGTAGACATGCTCGCTACGTTTTGAGTATGTACCACTCCGCATAAAGGTATTTGCCTTTTCTCTGCCTCGTTGCAAGCTACGCTCATCATATATTTGGCTATGCCTTGCCCACGGTAATCCTTATCTACCATAAGTCCGGAACTCTCATAGGCGCGCTCGATACCTATATCGTAAAATGAATTTATGAGATTGGCTAAGGTTTGCGCGTACTCTTCGTCTAGGTCAATAGCAAAAGTCGCTATTAACTTATCTTTGTCAAGCAGTCCCCAAAAGCAACCGTAAGTAAGTACGGATAGCAATTCTTCGTCTTTATACGGATAAAAAAACTCAATTCTCTCAAGTTTTGCCCTTTGAGTGTCAAGGAACGTCTTGACAAAAACAAAGTCACTCTCCTGCATTTTGCAAAGAGAGTAACTCTTGTAAGCATTGTCTAAAAGCCTAATCATTTGCCCGCCATAAGTTTGACGAGGACGGCTTTTTGCGCGTGCAATCTATTCTCGGCTTCGTCAAATATCTCTTGGTGCGCGTCCATTACGTCAGCCATAATTTCTTCGCCTCTGTGAGCGGGTAAGCAGTGAAGCACCAATGCGTCTTTCTTCGCGACCGCCATAGTTTGGGCGTTTATTTGATAACCTGAGAATGCCTTCTTGCGTTCTTCGGCTTCGCCTTCTTGTCCCATAGACGCCCACACGTCTGTATAGAGTACGTCTGCGTCCTTGCACGCTAGCAATACGTCGTCGGTAATTAGGAACTTATCGCCGTAAGATTTAGCGAATTCCAATACCGAGCCGTCCGGCATATGCGACTTAGGACAAGCTATCGCTACTCTCATACCCACCTTAAGACATCCTACGATTAGCGAGTTAGCCATATTGTTGCCGTCGCCGACAAAGGTCAATTTGAGATTATCAAACTCGCCCTTGTATTCCCTTATAGTCATAAGGTCGGCTAGGACTTGACATGGATGCGCAAAGTCCGTCAAGCCGTTGATAATTGGTATAGAGCCGTATTTTGCCAAGTCCTCAACTTCTTTCTGCTCAAAAGTACGAATCATTATTCCGTCAAGATATCTTGACAAAACTTTAGCCGTATCCTCTATAGGTTCGCCTCTGCCTATCTGCAAATCGCGTGGCGACAAAAACAGCGCCTGTCCGCCGAGTTGATACATACCTGTTTCAAAAGATACTCTCGTACGAGTGGACGACTTTTGAAAAATCATGCCAAGACTCTTGCCCTTAAGATACTCGTGCGATATATTGTGTTTTTTCTCATATTTGAGTTGGTCTGCAAGATTGAGAATATCTATTATCTCGCCCTCGCTTAAATCCAACAACTTCAATAAATGTTTCATATTAACCTCTTTTTAGTTAGTTATTAATTCTAATAGGTTGAACTTCGTTCGACTTCGCTATATAATTCTATTTCTTATTTTTCTATCATTGACTTAATAATCGTCAACGCTTTGTCTATCTCGTCATAGGTAATGGTAAGCGGTGGCAAAAGACGAACTTTCTGCTTAGCCGTCAGCATTATCAAACCGCGCTTGATACCTTCCTTTACAAAGTCTGACGACGTCGTATCTTTGACCTTAAAGCCAATCATAAGTCCAAGTCCGCTTACGTCCTCAACACCATCTATCTCGGCAAGTTTCTCTTGGAAATATTCGCCCTTTTGCTCAGCTTCGTATAAGAAGTCTTCGTCCATTCTTGCAAGCACGTAGTTTGCGCCTGCGCAAACTATAGGATTACCGCCAAAAGTCGAGCCGTGAGCGCCAAAGCCCAAAGTAGCAGAACATTTCTCGCTTGCAAGCACTGCCCCTATAGGCAAACCGCCACCCAAGCCTTTTGCTAAGGTCGTAACGTCCGCTTTTACACCAAAGTGCTCTTGAGCTAAGAACTTACCAGTTCTGCCCACGCCCGTCTGCACTTCGTCGATAATCATCAATACGTCCTTGTCGTCGCACAATTTTCTTACGCTTTTAACAAAGTTCTTATCAAGCGGAACTACTCCGCCCTCGCCTTGCACGAGCTCAAGCATAACGGCGCAGACGTCGCCTTTTTCGACAAGCTCTTTGACTGCATCGATATTACCTGCTTCGACGTAGCTAAACTCGCCTAAAAACGGGAAGAAATAATTGTGGAATACGTCCTGTCCCGTAGCCGTCAACGTCGCCATTGTTCTGCCGTGGAAGGAATTGACAAGGGTGATTATCTTTGCTCTGCCCTCGCCGTACTTATCAAAAGAATACTTGCGGGCGAGTTTTATCGCTCCCTCGTTTGCTTCAGCGCCGGAATTGGCAAAGAATACTTTATCATATCCCGTCCTCTCGCAAAGCGACTTTGCAAGCAACGCGTTAGGTTGGGAA
Source organism: uncultured Clostridia bacterium (assembly GCA_947176115.1). GTDB lineage: Bacteria > Bacillota > Clostridia > Christensenellales > UBA3700 > RACS-045. Next base: position 6,502 of record CAMWPK010000018.1, on the reverse strand, counting down.
TAAAACAAATTGCTTACGTGATTTAATTTGCAAAGTTGTTGCGTAACGCTAGCTACCCAACCCATTTCGCAAAAACCAAGACAATTGACGCCTATTCCCGCCGACAAATCGACGTACTCTTTGCCGTCTACGTCGTAAGCATTGACGCCCATACCCTCTACGAGTTCCAAATCGTAGCGGTTATATGTGTTCATAACGTATTTTTTATCTATATCTTTTATGCTTTTCATAGTTATTCCTTTTATTTAATCAACGTACCAATACCCTTATCAGTCAACATATCCATAATAATGGAATGCTTGATTCTGCCGTCTATTATGACCGCTTGATCTACACCCTGTCTGACTGCCTCAACTACACAATCAATCTTGGGAATCATACCTCCGCTTATTATGCCCTTTTTGATAAGTTTAGGCACGTCGCTGACTTTGATTTCGCTTATAAGCGTACTCTCGTCATCCTTGTCAAGAAGCAGTCCTCTTACGTCCGTCATAAGTACTAAGTTCTCCGCATGGAGCGCAGACGCGATTGCCGCCGCCGCCGTATCCGCATTGATATTGTATATCTTGCCATCCTCTCCGCTAGCAACGGTAGCTATTACAGGTATATAGTCGTTCTCCAAAGTCACGAGTATCGGATCTACGTCAATGCTTTGAATATCTCCAACGTTGCCGAGGTCAACTTCACCGACTTTCTTTTTTGCCGTGATAATATTGCCGTCAATACCGCAAAATCCCACTGCTTTACCGCCTACTCCCGACAAGAGTTTGACAAGATCTTTGTTTACCTTACCTGCAAGCACCATTTGCACTATGTCTGCCGTTTCGTCGTCGGTATATCTCAAGCCGTTGATAAACTTACTTTCCTTGCCCACCTTTTTGAGCATATCATTTATCTCCGGTCCTCCGCCGTGAACCAGCACGACCTTGACTCCTACGAGCGATAGCAATACTATGTCGTTCATTACCGCCTTTTTAAGCTCTTCGTTGAGCATAGCGTTGCCACCGTACTTAACTACGATAATTTTATCTCTATATTTTTGTATATAAGGAAGCGCGTTGACAAGCGTTTCGGCTTGTATGCTTATATTGTCCATTGTCCTTCTCCTTTCGCATTAATAATATTACTTACAAGACCGCAGAGATTAGTTGTATTTTTGTCTGCGCGACGACAACCTAACGGTGAGCGTACTTGCCGTGCTCCCAATGGCGTCTAGTCGTTAGGGCAAAAATACGGCTGATATACGCTCTCAGGTACGGTAGTCGGCATTAATCCTCACATACTCATAAGTCAAATCGCAACCCCATGCCGTAGCCTTTGCTCCACCGCAATTACAAGTGACTATTATGCATACCTCGTCTTCAGAGAGTATTTTAGTCGCAACGTCCTCGTCGAACGGAATGCCTGCGCCGTTTTCGCAGACGCGTATCATTCCTGCTCTCGACTTGAGGTCTACGTCGATTTTGCTAATGTCAAACTTCTCGTCGGTATAACCAATAGCGCATAGTATTCTGCCCCAATTTGCATCAGAAGCAAACATTGCGGTTTTGACAAGCGAAGAAGATATTACTGATTGCGCTATCGACTTGGCGGATTTGGTATTCTCGTCTTCAGAGAGTATTTTAGTCGCAACGTCCTCGTCGAACGGAATGCCTGCGCCGTTTTCGCAGACGCGTATCATTCCTGCTCTCGACTTGAGGTCTACGTCGATTTTGCTAATGTCAAACTTCTCGTCGGTATAACCAATAGCGCATAGTATTCTGCCCCAATTTGCATCAGAAGCAAACATTGCGGTTTTGACAAGCGAAGAAGATATTACTGATTGCGCTATCGACTTGGCGGATTTGGTATTCTTAGCCTTGACGACTTTACACTCAAGCAATTTTGTAGCGCCCTCTCCGTCCTTGGCTATCTCTTTTGCGAAATGCGTCAAAATTCTCTTCAAGCACTTGCAAAACTCGTTGAAATCATTTCCCTTATCGGTTATCTTAGAATTGCCTGCCAATCCGGACGATAATATACTCAACATATCGTTGGTAGAAGTATCTCCGTCAATACATACCATATTCAACGTATCCTTAATAACTTTACCTAGCGCCAAACTAAGCATCTCACTTGATATATTTACGTCAGTCGTGACAAAACACAAGAGCGTAGCCATATTGGGATTTATCATACCGCTACCTTTAGCGATACCGCCTATATGACACTCCTTGCCGTCAATCTCAAAGGAGTAAGCAATCTCTTTCTTTACTCTGTCCGTCGTCATTATTGCTTTACCTGCGTTGGAACTGCCGTCCGTAGACAGACCGCCGACAAGACTTTGCATACCATTCGCAATAGGTTGCATATTCAGCGCTTCGCCGATTACGCCGGTAGACGCGACTACTACGTCGCTTGCCTTGATACCCGTGTGTTTTTCCACAAGGTCGCACATCATCTGCGCCTTTTCAATGCCATCGGCATTACAAGTATTGGCGTTACCGCTGTTGCAGATTACGGCTTGCGCAATACCATTGGAGATATTATTCTTCGTTACGGTAAGCGGAGCGCCTTTAACCTTATTTTTCGTGTACACGCTTGCAACTGCGCAAGGTACGTCGCACGTGATAAGCGCCAAGTCTAATTTATCCTTATTCTTTCTTATTCCGCAATGTACGCCGTTGGCCTTAAAGCCCTTTGAAGCGCACACGCCACCTGATATTTTCTTCATTTTTACCTCTCTTTTAGAAAGCCGGCGGAATATACTCAAGTCCGCAAGTTTCTTCAAGTCCAAACATTATATTCATATTTTGTATTGCCTGTCCCGCCGCGCCTTTGACCATATTGTCAATAGTAGATACGACTATTGCTCTGTTGGTATGCTCGTCAAAGTGCAATGATATATCGCAATAATTGGAGTATTTGACGTTGCGTAAATTAGCGACTTCGCCAAGTTCAAGTACTCTGACAAATTTCTCACCCTTGTAGAAATCAACGTATATATCGCGCAACTGCTTTGCCGTAACAGGCTTATTAACGTTGAAGTATATAGTCGAAACTATACCTCTGTTGACAGGCAAAAGGTGCGGAACAAAAGTAACGTTGACTTTCTTACCGACCAGCTTTGACAAAGTCTGCTCTATCTCAGGGGTATGTCTGTGACTTGCCACCTTGTAAGGCGCGAATGCCTCGTTACAGTTGGGATAGTGAGTATTGTCGGCTAGTCCTCTGCCCGCGCCCGTTACGCCCGACTTGGAATCTATGACGATAGTATTGTCCACCGCCAAGCCAATAGCGGGAGCAAGTCCTAAAGCTATGCTTGTGGGATAACAACCGGGATTGCCAATTATAGGCTGTCCGATATAATTTGCTCTGTGAAGTTCGGGTATGCAATACACCGACTTGGTATGCAATGCCTCGTCCTCGTATTTCTTGCCGTACCACTTGGTATATTCCTCTGCGCTGTCCAGACGGAAATCTGCTCCAAGGTCAATCATTTTTACGCCTTTTGCCAAGCACTTGCTCGCAAACTTTTCACTCAAGCCGTGAGGTAGTGACGTGAATATAACGTCGCACTTATCAACAATATCTTCGCTTTGAAGCGTTTCGTCGCAAATATTCTTCAAGTTGGGATATACTTCGCTCAACTTCTTGCCCTCGTAGCTGACAGACGACAACGCCGTCAACTCTACGCTAGGGTGCAAAGCAAGCAATCTGACAAGTTCAACGCCCGCATATCCCGTGGCTCCTATGATTCCTACTTTAATCTTCTTCATTTTCTTTCAATACCGTATTCTTTATTTTTTCTATATGCTTTGCCACAGCCTGCGGAGCAGGTCCGCCCGTGACAGCTCTTCCCTCAACGCACTTTTGCAAGGAAATTGCCTCATAAATATCATTATCGAAATTATCGCTCAATTTCTTGTACTCTTCAATCGGCAAATTGTCAAGCGTCAAACTTTTGTCTATGCAAGTTGCGACCAGACTGCCGGTAATCTTATACGCATCTCTAAAAGCAAGTCCCTTTTTGACAAGATAATCTGCGCAATCGGTAGCGTTGATAAAGCCTTTTTTACCGGCGTTTGCCATATTTTCTTTGATAACTGTCATTGTATCAATCATAGGCGTCAAAGTTGATAGACAAAGTTTAATTGTATCTACGCTGTCGAATATGGCTTCCTTGTCCTCTTGCATATCCTTGTTGTAGGCAAGCGAAAGTCCTTTCATCATTGTGAGCAAACCCGTCAAATTACCTACGCATCTACCCGTCTTGCCTCTAATGAGTTCGCATATATCGGGATTTTTCTTTTGTGGCATAATGCTAGACCCCGTTGAGTACGCGTCGTCAAGCTCGACAAACTTAAACTCCCAACTGCTCCACATAACCACTTCTTCAGACAGACGCGACATATGCATCATGCAAGTAGCTATAGCGCTTGCAAGTTCTATGCAATAATCTCTGTCGCTCACTCCGTCAAGGGAATTTTGCATCGGTCCCTTAAAACCTAGATACTCTGCCGTAAACTCTCTGTTGATAGGATACGTCGTCGTAGCCAAAGCTCCACAGCCGAGCGGGCATTCGTTCATAAGGTCAAAGCAGTTGAAAAACCTTATCATATCTCTCTTGAACATCTCAACGTACGCCATAAGATGATGCGCAAAAGTGATAGGTTGAGCCCTCTGCAAGTGAGTGTATCCGGGCATAACGGTATTTAGATTTTCCTCAGCCTTTTTTACAAGCGACGCAATGAGTTTTTTGACAAGTCCGACGATAACGTCTATCTCTTTGCGAAGATACATTCTCAAATCAAGCGCAACTTGGTCGTTACGGCTTCTTGCCGTGTGCAATCTCTTACCAACCTCGCCAAGTCTTTGCGTAAGCACTTGCTCGATAAACATATGAATATCTTCAGCGCTCATATCGAACTCCAACTTACCGCTGATAATGTCGTCGTGTATGTTTGCAAGTTCTTTTGCGATAGATGCGCTGTCGGCTTGGCTGATTATTCCCTGCTTGCCGAGCATTCTTACGTGTATAATACTTCCTTGTATATCTTCTTCAAACATACGGCTGTCAAAAGATATGGACGAATTGAAGTCGTTGACTTTACTGTCCAATTCCTTTCTAAATCTGCCTTGCCACATCTTTGCCATAATATACCCTTTTTACTTTCTTTATTTTTACGGATAAAGATAGTTGCCCAAAAAAGTAACTATCTTTACGCCGTGTTTATCAAAAATTTGTTTTCGTCAAGCCTTATTTTTTGCGCTTTGCGTCCATCATAGCTTTAACCTTGATAGGCAAACCAAAGAGATTGATAAAGCCTTGAGAATCCATTTGGTCGTACACCTCATCCTCTGCAAACGTAGCTATATCTTCGTCATAGAGCGAATATGGACTGGTTACGCCGGCATTGGTGATATTGCCCTTGTAGAGCTTGAGTTTTACGTCGCCAGTAACGGTTTGCTGAGTGCTGTCAACAAATGCGCTTAAAGCCTCGCGAAGAGGAGTAAACCACTGTCCGTTGTATACCAAATCTGCAAACTTGATAGCAACTTGTTGCTTATAGTGCGCGGTTTCCTTATCAAGGCACAAAGTTTCGAGAACTTCATGAGCGTGATACAAAATTGCTCCGCCGGGAGTTTCGTATACGCCTCTGCTCTTCATTCCGACAAGTCTGTTCTCTACTATGTCGGCAAGTCCGATACCGTTGGCTCCGCCAAGCTCGTTGAGTTTGCGAACGATGTCGCTACCCTTCATCTTCTTGCCGTCTACAGCTACCGGCACGCCCTTTTCAAAGCTAATGGTAACGTAAGTAGCCTTATCAGGAGCTTTTTCGGGAGTTACGCCCATCTCCAAAATTTTGTCGTACATAGGCTCGTTGGCAGGATCTTCAAGATCAAGTCCTTCGTGCGAGAGGTGCCAGATATTCTTATCCTTGCTATAGTTGGTCTCGCGATTGATTTTGAGAGGTATATTGTGCGCCTCTGCATAATCAATCTCTTCGTCCCTAGACTTAATATCCCATATTCTCCAAGGGGCGATTATCTTCATATTAGGAGCAAAAGCCTTGATGGCAAGTTCAAATCTTACTTGGTCGTTACCCTTGCCGGTACAGCCGTGGCAAATTGCGTCGGCGCCCTCTTTTAGAGCAATCTCAACGATTCTCTTGGCAATTACAGGACGGGCAAACGACGTGCCGAGCATATATCTGTTTTCGTAGATTGCGCCCGCCTTAACGGTAGGAAATACGTAATCGTCAACGAATTCATCAGTCAAATCTTCGATATAAAGTTTGCTTGCGCCGGTCTTGATAGCCTTTTCTTCAAGTCCGTCAAGTTCCGTGCCTTGACCTACGTCACCGCTTACGGCTATAACCTCGCAATTATCGTAATTTTCTTTGAGCCAAGGTATAATTATTGATGTGTCTAGTCCACCCGAATATGCCAAAACTACTTTTTTGATATCACTCATATCAGTGTCTCCTTTTTGCATTTAACTTTTATATACATATAATAT
>CAMWPK010000017.1 GCA_947176115.1 uncultured Clostridia bacterium | reverse complement strand
ATTATATATTATAGATATAAATTTAAGACATTAGGCATTTTTACTCAATTGAAGTATAAATTCCCATTAAAAATAAACAATTCTACTTGTATTCGACTTAATTCTATTGAAAATCCGTGTGAAAATTATTAAAATAACATTAAGATAACTTCAAGGAGAACAACTATGAACAATTTTGGAGACTTTCTGTATACCCTTCGCAAAGAAAAAGGTATGACGCAAGCTGAACTTGCCACACTTTTGGGAGTAACCAACAAAGCCGTGTCAAAATGGGAAACGGGAGAAGCAATGCCGGAAACAAGTCTGCTCTTGCCCATATCTCGAATATTTGGCGTGACGGTGGACGAACTACTTGAGGGCAAACGCAATATCAATAATGAAAGTACTGAAGAAAATTCTTCTAGAGGATTTAATTTCAAAGAAGAAGACTTTGACTATATAAAACGGCATATTTTTACAAGAGAAAAGGAAGACGAGAAAACTACGCTGGAAAAAATCGGAGCTTTGGTCTGCGCTTGCCTTTTCTCCCTCGGCATGCTGACGTATCTGATTCTCGGAGTTGTTGGCAATTTGTGGACTCCGTATTGGATATTGATACCTCTATGCTCACTCTCTTGCGGAATAATAGGAATTGTATTTGATTTATGCAACGCTAAAAAGCGCAAACAAAAGCTAAGTCGAGGAGAAAATCCATACGTCGGCGCAATTTGCGGTATAGTCATGCTTTTAGGCATAATAGCTTATTTGATTTTGGGCGTATTCTTCTCTCTGTGGCATCCGTACTGGATACTCATTGTAGCATGCGCATTTATATGTAGCGCCATTGGAATTATCGGTAGTATCTTCTCAATTAAAACAAACAAAGAATAAATGTATAAATTACTTCCTTATTTTACAAAATCGTAGAATTTTGGTATTGACTTTTTTTATAATTTATAGTTTAATATATATATGGAAGTAATAATGTATATTTTGGTGGCGGTCTGTATAGTCCTTGGCATATTAAAGTCGTATTCTCGTAATAAAGGCAATTATGACTTTGAATTGATAGCAAAGACTTGCGGGTCGCTTTGCTTTGTTGGCGTGGGTATACTTGCTTTCTATCTATCTCAACACGACGGCAAAGAAAAATCTTACTCCCTTGTCGTGATATTTGGACTTATTCTAGGACTGATAGGCGATATATTCTTATGTCTTTACGACTGCAATTCCCATCCAAAAAGAAAGAATCTTATTCAGGTAGTCGGCGTAGCGTTCTTTTTCCTCGGACACCTTTGCTATATGTTCAACTTCCTCACCTTGGAACCGTTCAAACTCTATCTGCTTCCCACTCTCATTGTTTTGCCAATCGTATATATCATACTTGCTTGCAAAGTGCTCACTTCAAGCAAGGCGCAGAACGTAATGCTGGCAATATATTATCTTGCGCTCAACTTGATACTCACTTCTTCAATCAACCTTATGATAGTAAGAGGCGTCAACGCATTTACCCTACTCAATTTAATAGGTTGCGTACTCTTTATCTCTTCAGATAGCGTTTTGGGATTGTCTTGGTTTGCGCCGACGCTTAAATTGCCCAAAAGTCACGACTATTATATAATATTGAGCTACTACACCGCGCAATGCTTGTTCGCATTATCAATTTTCTTTATCTAAATTAAAATTATCTAAAAATTTTAACAACTTATCTAATTTTTTATTGTTTTTGCCTGTTTTTTCGTAACCGCAAATTTCAAGCATAAGTTGAGCTCCATACATAAAACCCTCTTTGTAGTGATGAGGCGCAGTCGCGATATAAAATTCACTAAACGCCTTATTTACACTTTCAAATAAGTTCTCTAATGTTTTGTTATTCCCTATAGTATCCAACATTAACTTTTTGCGCTTCTCCAGTATTTCTTTTTGCATACCGCAAATATTCTTATCACACTCTATCTGCGTCTGAGATTGTAATGCAAGCATAGCAAACATCATTGCTTGCGGTGTATATCTTTCCATTTTTATCTACTCCCCATATTTGTTATTTATATTATAAATCCTCAAAACTGGGGAGTCAATTGTTTGACAATTACAATTATGGGAAAATTTGGCTATGAAAGCAATTAAATTTACTTCTAATATAAAATTATTAAGAAATGACTTTCACTTATCTCAACTTCAACTGGCTATAGAAACAGGTTTAGGCAAAAGCGCAGTGAGTTATTGGGAACTTGGAGTTGAAGCACCTAATGCTAAGGCTGTAATAATTTTATCAAGATATTTCCAAGTAACTACAGACTATCTATTGAAAGAAAGCGACAACAGTACACCTGTCTACCGCGCTGACGATTTTAATGTGGATATGTTTCTATTTAATAAAAGATTGAAAGAACTAAGAATAGAGCATAATTTATCTCAAGATAAACTTGCAACAGAAGTTAAACTATCTCAATCTGCTATCAATAATTGGGAGCTTGGTAACCGTACTCCCAATGCTAATGCAGTAGTAACCCTCGCCCGCTACTTTGGAGTTACTACAGATTATCTACTTGGCGAAATTGATTAATTTATAGGATGAGATTTCTACATTTCGCTTCGCTCTAGTCAAAATGACATAGGACTGAATATTATTGCGAACTTTTGAAAATATTTAATATTTTACCTAAATTAACATCTGACTTATTTGTATTTACGCAACCACAAATTTCAAGCATAAGTTGAGCGCCATATATAAATCCCTCTTTGTAGTAATGCGTTATGGTAGCGGTATGAAAATCGTTATAAGCAATATTAATTCCTACAAACAAGTTATTTAACGGTTTATTATTCCCTATAGCTTCAAGCAATAACTTTTTGCACTCCTCAAATTTTTCTTTTTGCATACCGCAGATAGTCTTATCACACTCTATCTGCGTCTGAGATTGTAATGCAAGCATAGCAAACATCATTGCTTGCGGTGTATATCTTTCCATTTTTATCTACTCCCCATATTTGTTATTTATATTATAAATCCTCAAAACTGGGGAGTCAATTGTTTGACAATTACAATTATGGGAAAATTTGGCTATGAAAGCAATTAAATTTACTTCTAATATAAAATTATTAAGAAATGACTTTCACTTATCTCAACTTCAACTGGCTATAGAAACAGGTTTAGGCAAAAGCGCAGTGAGTTATTGGGAACTTGGAGTTGAAGCACCTAATGCTAAGGCTGTAATAATTTTATCAAGATATTTCCAAGTAACTACAGACTATCTATTGAAAGAAAGCGACAACAGTACACCTGTCTACCGCGCTGACGATTTTAATGTGGATATGTTTCTATTTAATAAAAGATTGAAAGAACTAAGAATAGAGCATAATTTATCTCAAGATAAACTTGCAACAGAAGTTAAACTATCTCAATCTGCTATCAATAATTGGGAGCTTGGCAAACGTACTCCCAATGCCAATGCAATAGTAACTCTCGCCCGCTACTTTGGAGTTACGACAGATTATCTGCTTGGCGAAAGCGATTAAAAATAAAAACCGCGTTATACGCGGTCTTTTTTGTTAACTTTTTCTTTAATCAATTTAATCAAATCAATTTCTTTAACCGTACAATACGTGGACAAAATCGGCACGGCTAAGAATATTACGCTCATAATTACGCCAAGCGTATAAATTACGAATTGCCAACCGTTGTTGCCTACCAAGTCTTGGAAGGCTACTACGATTTCTCTTACCATATCGTCCAAGAAAGCCGGAAGCGTCGAGCCTGCGCCCACAGGGAACATAAGTACGAATGCTAATAAAAGCGGAATCGTCATAATAGTGCTGTATGCGCACACTGCGATTGAAAATATATTCTTGACTTTACCCTCAAACGTACCCGCCGAAGTTGACATAAGCATAATGCCTATTGCATTGGTGATAATGACTACGGCGTACTTCAAAATCACGTTGGGAATTGCGCTGATATAGCCAAGTCCCGCATTGCTACCTGTGGCTTGAATTATCGACAGTATGCCGAGAATGATAAAGACTGTCGCTACGGCAATCATTACGCTTTGCTTGATAATCTTCTTTTTGCTTTCTTCCATAATTTCCCCTTATCTACAAAAGTCTTTGCTTTTGCTGTTAAATTAATTATAAATTAAATTGCGCTCTAACGCAATAAAATTATAAAATATATTTTTATTTTACAAAATATCCGTTGTCTTTAAGTACGCTCAACGCTTTGTCAAAATAATTTTCCTTAACTAAAATATAATCGGTATCGTAAGTAGACACGGCAAAGATAGGTATGCCTGAGTTTGCCAAGACAGTCGATATCTTAGAAAGTATACCTACCAAAGCAAAATCAAGAGTTCCCGATACTCGCATACCTCGCCAATCGCTATCTATAGTAAGGCAATTCTTGGGCGTGTCCTGCTCTTTGCATACCAAAGACACTTCGCCGTCCGTCTTGGCAAGAAAGAAAAAGTCGCTTTTTATATCGGCTTGGCTTACGCTGTCGATTTTACAGACGCAAAAATTATCTTGGAGTACTTCTAATAACATATTTTAATTTTATCAAAAATATCACTCTATTGCAATAACATATTGCAAAATATATTAGCGCGTGATATAATTATTAAAGGTAATTAAATGAAAACTTGTCCGAAATGTAACTCGCAAATAGACGAAGATATGGTTCTCTGCCCAACGTGCGGAGAGCATTTGCGTACTTTTAGCGACAAAAATATTTTTGACAAACACCACGTCTTGCTCACTAGATTTTTAATCGCATTGTCAATTATACTTCCGCCTGTCGGCGCAATTGTAGGAACTATAATCAAAAAAAGACACAACTCGCTTGGCAAGTTGTGCTTTAGATACTCCCTTATTGGGTTTGCAATTTACTGTATGATGACTTTGCTAGCGCTGATTTGCTACCTGGCAATGACTTTCACAGGCGTTTCGTATTTGTAATTTATCCCTTTAATTCTTCCATCTGCGCTTTTATTATCGCGCTGATTTCGTCAATTGCCTTTGCGTAAGGTATCTTTTTACATTCCTTAGTAGCTCTTAAAGTAATTTCTACTTCGTCTGTCGCTAGGCTCTTAGGCGAAATGACTACTCTTATAGGCATACCCATGAGATCAGCGTCGTTGAACTTCACTCCTGCGCCTACGCTTCTGTCGTCAAAGAGTACGTCCACGCCTTGCTTGGCGAGATTGTTGTACAACTCATACGCTTTTGTATTGACGTTCTCGTCGTCAAGTCTAAGCGGACAGATATGGACTTGCCATGGAGCTACGCTCATTGGAAGTATGAGCCCTTTGTCGTCGCTCGCTTCTTGAGCTATAGACGCGATTGCTCTGCCTACTCCAATGCCGTAACATCCCATTATAGGATTGAACTCAACGCCGTCTGCGCCGTGTACCGTCATATCCATTGACTTGGTGTACTTTGTGCCAAGTTGGAAGATATTGCCTATCTCGATACCGTTCTCTACTCTCAACTTGCCTCCGCATATCGGACACTTGTCGCCACTTCTAGTCTTGGATATATCGACAAATTTTGCGCTCGGCAAATCTCTCTTAAAATTAAATCCCGTATAGTGATACTCCGCCTTGTTGGCGCCTATGACCAAAGAATTGATATTCTCAAGCGACTTATCGTATACCGCAATTATGCTCTTGTCAAGTCCCAAAGGTCCTATATTACCGCAAGCCAAAACTTCGCTTACTCCGCCGTCGTAAGGAACGATGTCCTTGAGCAAAGCCTTCTTGAGTTTTGCCTCGTTGACCTCTAAATCTCCTCTTGTAAAAGCAATGACCAATTCGTCAGCGTTGCCCTTTACCGCAAATACGACTGCTTTGCAAGTGAGATTATGCTCTACGTTCAATCTCTTGCCGACCTCTTCAATAGTCTTGTCTTCGCCTGTAAATACAAGTTCCAAAGGCTTAATTTCATTAGTCGGAGTTTCTATTACTCCTTCGGCTACTTCCATATTGGCTCTATACTCGCAGTCGTTACACAGTACGATGCTGTCCTCGCCGACTTCCGTCAATAGCATAAACTCGTGAGCAATGCTACCGCCCATCATACCGCTATCCGACTTGATATCAATAAAGTTCTTTAGACCTATTCTTCTGAATATACGGTAGTACGCGTCAAACATTTTGTCGTAATACTGCTCTAAGTCCTCTTTGGTGGAGTGGAAAGAGTAGGCGTCTTTCATAGTGAATTCTCTTACTCTTATAAGTCCTCCGCGCGACCTAGCCTCGTCACGGAACTTAGTCTGTAATTGATATATCATCATAGGAAGTTGGTTGTAAGAGCTGACTATGTGATTGGCAAGGTGTACCGCCGCTTCTTCGTGGGTCATACCAAGGAGCATATCTCTGTCGGCTCTGTCCTTAAAACGCACCATTTCGCTACCGATAGACGAGTATCTTCCCGACTTATCCCAAATCTCTCTTGGCATAACGACTGGGAACAATACCTCTTGACCGTCCAAAGCGTCCATCTCCTGACGAATGATAGCCTGTATCTTTTGGCTCATTTTTTGGCAGGGCATAGTCATAGTATAAATGCCGTTTGCTACCTGCTTAATAAAACCTGCTCTTGACAAAAGAATATGGCTCTTGATTTTTGCGTCTTGCGGTGCTTCTTTCGTACGCTCGCACACCAACTTGCTCAATAACATAAATTTACCTCTTTTAATAAATTTGTATAAATTCGTATAAAGTTTAACATATCGCTTTATTAAAATCAAGTAAAGTAAAGACAAAGTGTCTTTACCGCATAACAAATTTGTTTGATTGTTATCATTTTTTGCAACAAGCGAAAGAGAATACAAAATTCGCAAAAACCGTCAATTGCGACGATACGCCAAGGTATATACAAATATTCAAATGCAGATATGAGCATATATCAATATGCAAGTATGCGCATAATTTCAATCGTTGATATCAATATATGCAAATATGTATGAATAATAGTAAGAGTAAAGTTCCTCAGAATGACGTCACAAGGATAGAGATTTCTCCATTACGCTTCGCTACAGTCGAAATGACATATGCTACTACTTCCCTATTCCCCACTACTTCTTACTTATTACTTTTTACTTCTTACCTATTACCTATTACCTAGTACCTAGTACCTAAAACGCCCTTCCCTCTCGTTTGGCGAGAAGGGAGTGGCGCAAGAATTTCACGAGCAAGAACGTTATTTATCGTTTGGCGGGAAGGGAGATAGGCAAAGAATAAAACGATAGATTTTTTGTCAAGATAGTCTTTGACGAGCGACGTCGTACTTGCTGTACGTCGGCGTGAGTCAAGGGCTAGATTGGCGAAAAAGATACGTTTTAGACTTGACTAGCCTCCCTTCTCGCCAAACTCCTATCTCAAGCCTACGGAAGTGTTGTCCTTGTGTCTATCTCTCAAAGCGTCAATTGGATGCTCTGCAATTTGATAGCGGTAATCGATACCCTTCTTATCAATATAATCGTCAATTACTTTGTGAGAAGCTACGTTTGCAGTCTTTGGATTGACTAAGCTCTGGTAATTGAAGAAATCGCTGTTCTTCGGCAATTCGTTGACGTTGATATAATTTTCTCTATCAGCAGTAAGTCTAACGCTCTCAAGCTGTTGACGAACGTAGTCTTTGCAAGAATGGAAAGCCAAAAGCTCTGGGAATTCGCCGACAGGTATGATTTGTTGCCAATCCTTTTTCTCGTACTTCTTGAGCATTTGCGCGGCGGTATGCAAGTGCGCAACTTCCTGCTCAAAGAGTTGTTCCCACAGACCTTTGATACGCTTGTCGGTTTCGTCCATATAGCAAGAATAATATAGATATGCTTCGCAATACTCGTGCATAAGCGAATTTTCAAGCCAAGTACAATTGGTATCCAACAAAGAGCCGTATTGCGTTACGTGCTGTTCTTCTATCATAGCAATCTCGGTATAGAGCTGTCTGCCAAGCGTAGATTGCTCGTAGAACGCGCCTTGATTCATATAATAATTCATAGTCTGTTGTTCCGCAGCTGTGATTATCATAGTGTTAAGCACCGTGAGCATATCGCTTGTCTTAGAGTCGATATGATATCTTATGCTGTCGTATGGGTGTCTATGCTCGGCAATCGTAGGTCTGCCCGGCATAATCTCGACGTACTCGCCCACAAGTCTTTGAGCCTTGACGCCTTGCTCCATTTCAAGAAGATCGGCGTATCTGTATAGGTGGTCAAAGTCCTCAAGAAGCGCAAAGTCAAGAGCTTGCTTGACGTAGCCGTTCTTCTCTCTTTCAGCAAGCAAGCAGGTCAAATCGACAGCCAAATGCTCATAGCCTATCGTATGCTCCAAGATATTTTCGTTGAGAGGCTTGAGATTGGCGATACGCTTTTGCTGTTGTTGCTCTACTCTTCTCGTAGCGGCAAGCTGTCTGCGAATATCGTTGTTGTCGCAGTTGCGCGAGAAGCGGTGCAAAAAGTTGACGGATTCATATTCCGTTCCGTTCATAAGAATTATGCGGAGCTTAGTATAAGGACTTACTTCTTCCTTATCGTAAGGCTTTGAGTTAAGACAAGACCAATCGCAAAATTGCTTGTCCTGTGGCATAGGTTTGAGTTCAAAAGGATTCATTGTATTCCCTCCATTTTTTTTAATATCAAGAGTAGTATTGCCATTGCAAAAATCTTTTACACTACAATTCGTTAAGATTTTTGCAATATCTTTATCCCAACGCTTGCTTAAATACCTACTATTATTCGGCGCTTGGTTAATTATAAAAAATTTGTAAATCTTTTTGCTTAAACTACCCTAAAAACACTTTTTATTTATTGCAATTAGTGTTAAAATAAAGTCAGTACAAAATTATATTGACCAAAGTCAGTATAACTTAAAGGCTATTTTCTGAGTTTTAAGGAGTGGTTATGGAGAAACAGAAGTTGGAATACCTCCAATCCAAAGCTCTTGACGTACGCAAGATTACCGTCGAGATGATAGGAAGATTGGGCGTGGGACACATAGGAGGCGCTCTTAGTATAGTTGACCTTCTAGCCGTATTATATTACGATATTGCAAAAGTAAATCCCAAAAATCCAAAAGACCCTGATAGGGACAGAATCGTTATGAGCAAAGGTCACGCAGGTCCTGCTCTTTACAGCGTACTTGCCGACAAAGGATATTTCCCAATGGAAGAGATTAAGACTCTCAACCAACCCGGTACTAATCTCCCCTCTCACTGCGATATGAACAAGACCGTAGGTATCGATATGACGGCCGGCTCGCTCGGTCAAGGCTTGAGCGCGGGAGTAGGTATGGCTCTTGCAGGCAGAATAGACAAAAAAGATTACAAAGTATTTTGCATACTCGGCGACGGCGAAAGCCAAGAAGGTCAAGTTTGGGAAGCGCTTATGTACGCAGGCAATATGCGACTTGGCAATCTCGTCATTTTCATTGACAACAACGGCATGCAGATTGACGGTATGACGGCGGACATCAACGCCTTAGAACCGCTCGACGAAAAAGGTAGCGCTTTCAACTTGCATACTCAAAGAGTTAACGGTCACGATATCGAGGCTCTTGAAGATGCTATCAATACCGCTCTTTCGATTAAGGATAAGACCTCTTTGATCATCCTTGACACTATCAAGGGCTACGGCGTAGATTGGGTATCAAGCAAAGGCGCAGGCTGTCACTCTATGTCAATCACCGAAGAGCAATGGCGCGAATTCTGCGGTAAGGAGGACAAGTAATATGCAAGATAGTTTGGAATTGAGAGAAGTATATTGCAACTCTTTGGTAGAAGAGGCAAAGACCAACGACAAGATAGTAGTCGTAGAAGCCGACCTTATGAACTGTATCAAGACGGGACCTTTCAAGAAAGCCTACCCCGACAGATTTTTCAACGTGGGTATCGCGGAAGCAAACATGGTGGGCGTATCCGCCGGACTTGCTACTTGCGGTAAAATTCCATTCTGCTCTTCTTTCGGCACTTTTGCGACAAGAAGATGCTATGACCAAATATTTATCAGCGTAGCGTACAGCAAACAAAACGTGAAGATTGTAGGCACCGACCCCGGTATCTGCGCAGAAATCAACGGCGGTACTCATATGCCTTTTGAGGATATGGGTATTATGCGCGGAATTCCTAATATGCTTTGCGTAGAGCCTACGGACGCAACTATGCTCAAAGCGCTTATGCCACAAATTATCGCCTATGACGGCGCAACGTATATAAGACTGCAACGCAAAAAGGCAGAGACTGTATATCAAGAAGGCGAAAACTTCGACCTTCTCAAAGCAAAGACGGTAGTCAACGGCAAGGACGCTACGATAATCGCATCGGGTATTATGGTAAGCAAGGCAATAGAGGCAAGCAAAATCTTTAAGGGCATGGGAATGAGCGTGGGCGTACTCAACGTCTTTACTTGGAAGCCTATTGACGAACAAGCCATTGTCAAGGTTGCAAAGACAACAGGCGCAATCGTAGTAGCTGAAAATCACAATATCCGCAACGGTCTGTACTCTGCCGTCGCAGAAGTCGTAGTCAACAACTGCCCCATACCTATGGAAAGCGTAGGCGTGCAGGACGAATTTGGCGAAGTAGGCAAAATGCCATATCTTGCGCAAAGATTCCACTTGACGGTAGACGATATCGTACAAAAGACCTTGAAGGCTATCAAACGCAAGAAATAGCGATAATACTATTTACTATAGTTACGATAAAATTTAATTTAGAAAGCGTGATATAATCACGCTTTTTGATTTATCTAAGATTAACGATTTATAGAAGATATTATAAAGCTATTTATTTCTTTCCAAGCTAATCTGCTCTCTTTCAAAAACGGCGTCATATATTGAAAGTCGTGCCACATACCGTGATATTTTGTCAACTTAGCATTGACGCAAGCATTATGAGCTTTTTCAAAAAGCATATCGCTGTCGCTTTCAGAAGTTTCTAAGTCTCCGCATTGAATTAGCATATTGGGAAAACCATGATACTCTGCGTATGCCGGCGACAACAACTCGTCGTAATATGACGTAATTCCGCAATAAGGCGAGATACGTCTGACATACTTCTCATTATCTTCAAATTTTTGATTCTTGGGCAGGGCGTATAAAGGGTCGCGATAGCAATTCTTTTTGTAGGAATTCCCCGTTGACGCTAGATCTATATAACAGGATATAGAAATCAATGCGCATGGCAACGGCATATTTGTATCACGTAGTTTTAAGCACGTAGACAACATCAAATTTGCGCCAAAACTGTCGCCTATTGCAATGATACGCTTATCTTTCAAAAGTCCGTCAAGCAGTCCGACGTAAGCGAAATAACATTCGTTATGTACGGAAGGATAAACTAGCTCGCTACCCGCCTTATAATCTATAGAATATACCGTACAGCCTGAAATTTTGCAAAGCCTCTCGGCTACTTTGCGATACATTCCATTCATCGCTTGCGTGTGACCGCCACCGTGAAATTGCGCAATAGCATAATTGCCGTTGGGCTCATTAGGCGACAAAATTTCTATGTTCGTACCGCAAACTTCTTTAACTTCAAATTTACACCCTTTAGGCACTATATACTGTTTGTTCTTAAATTTTATGGTTCGCGATAGCGATTTATGGCTTTTGCGATAAGAATACGTATATCCTCTTAGAATCGCGCGAGTGATTTTAGCGCCTAACGAAGTCATAGCTCGGCAAGTCTTTCGCGCATATTTTTAATTAGCGGGTTCATAATTATGCTTACGAGTTGACCAGTTTTAATAAAGCAATAAACTTCGTTCCACAATCCGTAAAAAGCGCATTTTACGTCGCACAATTTGCTTGCTCCGTATTTTTTTATATACGTCTTGCGCAAATTAAATCTTTTACCCGTAAGGTTGTCAAATTGAAATAGGTCGTATTCTCTGTCGGCGTACATAGAATTGAGCGGGTCGATAAAACCGCTTAATTTATAATTTTTGCCGACCATAATATTCGCAACGTTCAAATCTCCGTGTATTAAACACGCTTCTTCCACCTTTTCAGAAAAGATAATATCGAATTTACTCCACGCCATACGCATAGCGGTAATAATTTCTTCCGAAAGCGTATTTGCCTTGTACATTTCTTCGGCTTTATCCATTACCGCTTTGGCAAACGGCTTATAATATTCTATCCAATCATCGCAATCGGGTGAAATCGTATCGCCGAACTTATGGTTCTTATAGCAATGAATTTGATGCAAAGCAGAAGTTACTTCGTCAGCAAATTTATCCCGTTTGCGCTTGCTTTGAACCAACATACCAAAAGCCATAAGAGCGTTTTTACCCTCTATGCGCTCCATTCCGTAGCAGTCTACAGGAATACTGTCACCGGCTTTTTCAACAAACAAAACTTTGGGAATCTTGACGGGACAATTGTCCCCAAGCAATTTTAAGTCGTGTATTTCTTTATCGAGCATGTCATTAGCCCGTAAAAACTTAACTACGATTTTCTTGCCGTCCGCAAACTCTATTCCGTAAGCCCGCCCAAACGAACCTCCGCCGAGATACTTGACTTTTTTTATTGCTTGTGTGATATGCTGTTTAGCAATTTGCATTGCATACTTTTCAGCTATCTTTTTGTCAAGTGGTATTGCTTCAATTTTTTCGACTTTCATACTACACCGCCTTAGGATATTTTCACAATTATTATAATTCATAATATTAATTCAAACAATATCTGCAAATAACGGAAATATTTCCTGATATGACAATTTACTTAAACAAATTACGGTATTCCGCAGGGCTTACTCCCAATTGAGTAAAGAATTGTTTGTATAGTCCGGAAGCGGTAGAATACCCCACGTTAAACGCTATTTCTTCTATAGTCATTGCGCTTTCGATTAAAAGGTCTTTTGCTCGGTTAATGCGATAGCGGGTTAATAAATCCGAAAAACTTTTGCCCGTGCGCTTCTTAATCAAACGACTGACGTAATTAGCGTTATAATTCAATAATGTAGCAAATTCCAAAAGAGATGCAGTCCTAAAGCTTTCGTCAAAATAATTGTTGAGCAAAGTTTCCAGCGCAACGTCGTTTTGTTGATAGCCGACTAATTCGGCAAATAAAATTGTAAGATAGCTTTGCAAAATTAAATTTTTGAATTTATTTTTACCGTACTGCTCTTCCAAAAGTTTTAATATGATAAACTCCGCAGTTGAAGTTACACTATTGAATATTTTGTATGCGCCTGAAAAGCAACCGCCTATTACTGCTCCGCCGGTTTGCTCAAATATTTTGCAAGGTATTACCATTTTGAGTATAACGTCACTATGCCCGCATTTTTCAATAGAATGAATAGTATTCGGAGGTATAAGCAAGCATTGTTTTTCAATTAAATTCAATTGAGAACCGTTATCGAATTTTTGCAAGCATTTCCCCTTGCGCACGTATATCAATTCGTAGAAATTATGACTGTGGAAATAAGGATATTGACTTTGCGTATGTTTTTTTATATAAAACTCATCGCTTTGTCTGATAGGAATAACCGGTAAATTAGTAACTTTTCCCGAAATAAAATCGTGTAGCGTTATAAACGAAGCCTTATAAGCAATCAACAACTCTTTGCCATTGGCAAACTCTTTTCTAACTGCAGATTCAAATAATTCAGTTTCGCTTATTTGCGCGTCATCGTCTGCTTCATGTTTATTAAGTATTGCCGTAAACGTATCAATCATATTTTCATTATACCACAGCAATAATAGTATTTCAATAGCTAAACAATCAAAGGCTACGCTTAAATACGTCCTTTTTGTGGCAATAGCCGACGTCTTACCCAGACGTGTTCGCACCCCTCGTCAAAGTCCGCTTCCCCGAATACTTCATAACCTTGTTTTTTATAAAAACCTTCAGCGCGTTTTTGCGAGTGTATTCTTATCTCCTCACCGCCGAGTTTCTCTATTTGACCTTTTGCAAATTCAAGTAACTTTGCCCCAAGACCTATGCTCCTATACTCTTTCGTTACGGCGATACGCCCGATCAAATAGTAACCGTCTTGATAAAAATATCTGCACGTCGCTACGGCTTTATCTTTGTCAAAGGCAAGTATATGCGTAGCATTTTCGTCAAAGCTATCGAATTCATATTCAAAGCCTTGCTCTTTTACAAATACCTCTATACGGATATTTCTCGCCTCTTGCGGTAGATTGTCATACGTCTTAAATTCCATATTTATATTGTATATTATTTATTTGTCTTTTGCAACTTATATTCTCAGTTCTGCATTCAATCAAAAGAGATAACCGAAGTTATCTCTTTTCTAATTTGGTCTATACTATCGTCGTTGTCAACGTTTCTCCGCTAACTGCCGACTGATACATCATCCAATATCCTCTACCGCCTTTTTCTATCTCCATCCACTGTCTGCAGTCGTTGCTGTTTTGCGGAGGATTAGAATCGTCTTTATCAGGCACTCCGTAACAAATTATATTTGGTACGCCCTCGCTTTCTATCACACCTACCACGTAATATCCGTCGCCCTCGATAGGCACTCTCGCCCACTTGCTATCGGGGATAAGCAAAGTCAACTCTTCGTCCTTTTCGTGCGCCTCAAACAATTCGTTCAAGTTCTTCTCTATCTTTTTATAGAACGGCTCTGCCGACTTAGTTTTGCTCACCTTTTTATCTTGCCTAGTATGACTAATCTTTTCTGTCTTTTCTTCGCGTACGATAGTAGTTTCTACAGCGACGCTTTCGCCAATAGGCTCTCGTTCTACCTCTGCGACAACCTCTTCCATAGCATTTGCTTGAGCATCAGCCATAGCGTTAGATTCATTATCGGTTCTTTGACTGTCATTGACAGGACTTTGCTCTAGAGCAATTTGTTCAACTATTTCCATTGT
>CAMWPK010000016.1 GCA_947176115.1 uncultured Clostridia bacterium | reverse complement strand
AAATTTTAAAGTTTACTTAATTTATACGAAAAATATAATACATAATTATAAATTTAGGCAATAGTTTTACCTATTGCCCTAATAAATAATCTCTCAATCTCTTACAAATTTAGATAAGTTTGTTTAAGTCGCAATTAGGCTTTTTACCCACGTACGCCAGACTTGCCTTTGATATATCATAAGTATAATCAATGACTTCGCGGGTTTGGTCCAAAGTAATTGCATCAATCTCTTTTAGTTTCTCGTCAATGTCAAATATCTTGTCGGTAAACAGCACGTTCTTAGCGTTGACTCTCATCATTACACCATTGCTCTCCTGACCAAGTACATAATTACCTTTAAGTTGCGCAATACCTCTATCAAGTTCTTTTTTAGTAAGTCCGTTTTTGCGCAATTCTTCTATGAGCTCCAAACTGCAGTCTACGGCTTTCTTAACAGACTCGACGTTGGTACCGATATACAAGGACAATACGCCGTTGTTGATATAAGAAGAATTGTAGGTGTACACGTTGTACGCAAGACCTCTCTTCTCTCTCACTTCTTGGAAAAGACGGGAACTCATTCCTCCGCCTACAATAGTATTGACTAGCGCCTCTGCCATCGATAGCTTGCTGTCGTATTCAAAAGAGGGAAATGCTACGGCAATATTGGATTGCTCAATATCTTTATATTTATACAATACGCTTTTTTCAGTATTGTGTCGCTTATCGTGCCAAGTTCTCTTACAGTTGGATGCAAACTTACCTTCAAAATATTTTTCTACTAATTCTTTTGCCTTGTCAAAAGCAATGTTGCCCACTATTGAAACAACGCTACTTTCGGCGCAATAATTATTACCTATATAGTCAATTAAATCTTCGCGAGTAAAATTCTTGACGTTTTCTCTCTCTCCGAGAATTGTTCTGCCCAGCGGATTTTCTCCAAAATACCCCTCGGCAAGCATATCCAAAACCAAGTCGGAATTATCATCCTCGCACATAGATATCTCTTCTAGCACAACGCCTTTTTCTCTCTCCATTTCTTCTTTATCAAAAGTCGATTTGAAGAGTATTTCACTGAGTATTTTAATGCAATTTTCTGCCTCTGTGTCGATTGATAAGGTATAAAAGCACGTTGTCTGCTTGGAAGTAAACGCGTTGATTTGCGCGCCGATTCCATCAACGTATTCTACTATCTCAAAGGAAGATTTGTCTTCCGTACCCTTGAAATACATATGCTCAATGAAGTGCGATATGCCGTTGTTTTTGTCATTTTCGTTACCGCTTCCAACCGCAGTCATCACTGCTATTCCAACCGACCTAACCGCAGGAGAATATTTATACGCCAATCTCAATCCGCTTGGAAATCTAAAAATTTTGTTCATCATCGTCCTCTGTCGTCATTTATAATGATATTATAATATAATTATTATCAATCGTAAAGCATAAATACCGACTTTTGCTATTTTATAAATTATATTATCTCTTGAGATATAATCTGCGACACAGTTACGGGAGTGAGCGCGTTTTGTTCATAATACGTCAATATGTCTCCCAAAGCCGACAGCGTATGCGCGGTTGGGTGCATAAGTATCATATCGCCTGCTCCTATCTTATTTGTCGCTCTGCTGTACACCAAAGAACTGTCTTTATCTCGCCAATCTATAGTATCTCTACTCCACATAATTACACTCATGCCCTGCGCATGCGCAACTTTGAGCGTAGTATCGGAATAACTTCCTGACGGTGGCGCAAATAAAGTAATATCATATCCCGTCAATCCCTTTACGAGAGTATTGGTCGAGGTTATTTCCGCTTCATTTTGCTTAGCGTCAAGTTTTGCATGGTCCTTATGAAAATACCCGTGATTACCTAGTTCATGTCCGCCTTCTATCATCTTATCAAGATATTCCTTATTCTTTGAAGCCCAACTACCGCCGACAAAAAACGTAGCTTTGGCATTGTGCTTTGCGAGAATCTCAAGCATACCGTCAAGATATTCCGTACCCCAATACACATTGATCATCAAAGCCACTTCACCTCTCGTAGTATTACCCTTATAATACGGTCTGTCATTGTTTGGAGTAAAGACAAATGAGGAATATTGACCGGTGAAACTCACCAAAGTGAGCGTCAACAGCATCGTTATAATAATTACGTTGGTAACTGCGCTTGCAAATTTTGATACTTTCTTCATACACACCTCAACAAAATGTATGTTTGAAGACAAGCGTTTATGAATATTTATCTATGCCAACAGAATGATTTATAAATATTTAACTAGATTTTGTATTATATCAATAATAAATAATTTTCGCTTTGCACCCTCTACGCCAAGATTGCATTAACTTTGCTTTTTTCCACTTGCTTGGAACGTATATCCTTTGATTGCTATTCCAACCGAAAAAAGCCATATATTCCAGACTGCATACCGATTGAGGAATTTTGATTTCCTTGATATTTACGCAACCGTCAAATGCAAACCTTCCTATAATCTCCAAATCATTGGGCAACTCCAATTCTTGCAAAGATTTACAACCGTCAAAGGCTCTCTCGTGTATCTCCAATACCGATTGCGGTATCACTACTTTTTTCAACGAAACGCTATTGACAAAAGCCGTTTCGCCTATTATTGCAACATCGCCGTCAACGCAATACTCTTCGTCTTTCCCAAGATACCTCTCTAAACAATTTACTTTGGCAGATGCATGCCCCGCTAATTTGCCTTGAGTTACAATTACTGAAATTCTCTGTCCGCCTATATACACACGTTTCAGATTATCTATATCCTTTAGACAGCCTTGCTCCAAGTAGATTTCTTCATTTTCTATAATAATGCTATTTAACTTATCGCAACCGCTAAACGCGCCCTTATCTATTTGTCTTACGGACTTTGGAAGAAAAATTTCTTGAAGAAAAAATTGATCAGGAAAAGCGTATTCTTCAATCTTTATGACGCCGTCAGGAACCGCTACTCTTTTAGCGTCCTCTATCTTACACGTCCATAATTCGCCCTCGTCAATAAACCAATAGTCGTCGTCTACAGACAAGAGCTTGTTTTCAATATATTCGTTTTCTTGCATATATACCTCTTTTAATATACCCTCATTATATTAAAACCGTACTAAGTTGTCAATGCTAACAACAAAAAAGGAGCAATCTTGCGACTGCTCCTCACTTTGTCAAATACGATTTTACTTGATCACTTCCAAAAGTCTTAACGCAACGCCCTTGTCGTTGATGTCAATAACTTTTACTCTTACCTTATCACCGATATTGACCACGTCCTCAACTTTCTCTACTCTCTCTTTCTTGAGTTTGGAGATGTGAATCATAGCGTCCTTACCGGGAGCGATTTCAACGAATGCTCCGAAGTTCATTATTCTAACGACTCTGCCCTCGAATTCTTCGTCGATTTCAGGATCGTTGGCAATAAGTTCGATAGTTTTCTTTGCCTTAGCATTCATATCCTCATTAATGCCGGATACAAGCACGTTGCCGAAATCGTCGATATCAATCTTAACGCCTGTTTCGTCGATAATCTTATTGATTACCTTACCGCCACTGCCAATAACGTCCTTAATCTTGTTAGGATCAATGCTGAAAGATACAATCTTTGGAGCGTACTTAGAGAGCGACGCTTTTGGAGCAGGCAAAACTTCAAGCATCTTGTCAAGAATGAAAAGTCTGCCCTTTTTAGCTTGAGCCAAAGCCTTACGCAATATCTCTTCGTTGATACCCTTAATCTTAATATCCATTTGAATAGCCGTGATACCGTCTACTGTACCTGCTACCTTGAAGTCCATATCGCCGAAGAAGTCCTCAAGTCCTTGAATATCTGTCAAAACGGAAATCTTAGACTTGTCCTCATTGCTGATAAGTCCCATTGCGACGCCCGCAACCGGTTTCTTGATTGGAACGCCTGCGTCCATAAGAGCCAAAGTCGAACCGCAGACAGAAGCCTGTGAGGTAGAACCGTTGGAAGAAATAACTTCGCTTACCGTACGAATTGCATATGGGAATGCCTCAACCGACGGAAGCATTGGCTCCAAAGCTCTCTCTGCCAAAGCTCCGTGTCCGATTTCTCTTCTACCAGGGCTCTTTAACGGCTTTGCTTCGCCCGTGCTGTACGGTGGCATATTGTAGTGATGGATATATCTCTTGCATACTTCGTCGTCAAGACCCTCTAACTTTTGAACTTCAGATAGACTACCGAGGGTACAAATCGTCATAACTTGCGTTTGACCTCTGGTGAATACGCCACTTCCGTGGACTCTTGGCAATACGCCGTGTTCGCACCAAATTGGTCTGATTTCTTCAAGACTTCTTCCGTCAGGTCTAATACCCTTGTCCAAAATCTTTGCTCTAACCTTAGCTTTCTTCATAGCGTACAAGGTTTCGCCAATATCTTTCTTTCCGTCAGGGAATTGCTCTGCAAAGTGCGCGAATACGTCCTCGTCAAGAGCGTCTTCTGCCTTATCTCTGTCTTGTCTGTTGAAGTTGTCAAGTACAGCGTCCATTTTTTTATCAGCGTAAGCCTTGACAGCATCTTCGATTTCTGAAGCCGGATGATAAAGATTAGGAACAATCTTCTCCTTGCCGATTTGCTTCTGAATATCCTCAATGAATGCTACAATCTTCTTGATTTCTTCGTGACCGAACAAAATTGCTCCAATCATTTCTTCTTCGGTAAGCTCGTTAGCGCCTGCCTCAACCATCAAGATAGCCTCTTTTGTTCCGCTCAAAGACAAGTGAAGCTTAGATTTCTCTCTTTGCTCTGTATTAGGATTTATAACATACTGTCCGTCTACGTATCCGACTATAACAGAACCTGTAGGTCCTGCAAAAGGAATATCAGAAATACTCAAAGCTACAGAGCTACCTATCATAGCGTATACTTCCGGCGGAAGATCGGGATCTACGGATAGAGCCGTAGCGACTACTGCAACGTCGTTGAAAAAGCCCTTTGGGAACAACGGACGAAGAGGTCTGTCTATAAGTCTTGACGTCAAGATAGCCTTATCGCTTGCTCTGCCCTCGCGTTTTTTGAAACCGCCCGGTATCTTACCTACGGAATACATCTTTTCTTCATAATCTACTCCAAGTGGGAAGAAATCAATTCCGTCCCTGGGAGTTTTTGCCATTGTTACGTTGACCATAACGGCTGTTTCGCCACATCTTACGATACAACTGCCGTTGCTAAGACCGCAATAAGCGCCTGTCTCAACGCTGACTTCTCTACCGCCGATAGTGGTTGTAAAAATCTTTCTATTTATCATCAAACTAACCTCCAATAATTAGTAATTTAATCGAATTTAGTACTTCGCGCTTAAAAAAACGGGGTGTCAAACGACAGCCCCAATTTTTTTACTTTCTGATGCCAAGTTTTGCAATCAATTCACGGTAACGCTCGATGTCGGTATCCTTGAGATACTTCAACATGCTTCTTCTCTTACCTACCATCTGCAAAAGACCTCTTCTTGAGTGGAAGTCATTCTTGTGCTCTGCAAAGTGATCGTTGAGTTGAAGAATTCTTTGCGTCAAAAGCGCAATTTGAACTTCCGGAGAACCTGTGTCCCCTTCGTGCTTTGCAAAAGCATTGATAACTTCTTGCTTGGTCATTTCCTTTACGTTGATTACTTCCATTTTTTTGCCTCCTTTCTGTGGAATAATAATTTAGCGATAGCCAAGTAGTACATCGGAGTCGTTGCAAAACCTAGCCACGTTAATCACGTAAATTTATTCTATCACAACGAAAAATATTTAGCAAGCGATTTTATATACTAAATAAAATAATATTTCTATAATTCTTTTCTTATAAAATAACCGCTACCAAATCGATAACGGTCATAATTATTAAGTTTGAATGATTATTTAAGTTGTCCGTTCAACTCGCCAGTACTTTAACTGACTAACTTAGGTTTTTCTGTTGCCTAACAACTTTACCGCCCCTAGTACGGCTCCATTGCGGATTGTGGGATTTCTCGCCGGTGTCATTCTCACCAAAGGCTTAACCATACTTGCGAAGTAAATACTTCCAAATACAACACTTCGCCTTCTCTTAATATTATAAACAGTTTAATCAGTTTGTCAATAATTTTTCGTTATTTTCTTTATTTTGTTGAGAAAAATTGCATTTTATCCTCTATCATCTTATCCCGTCTTTGCAAATATACGTCTAAGCCTTTTGGATTTGCCAGTCGCTCTAATCTATCGCCGTCGAATATGCGCTTGGATATTCCGCCTGCGCCGTTGGCTATGATACTTGATACTTCTTCCATAATGTGAATATTATAGATACACGCCTTATTATTTTTGCAGTAACCGACGTTCTCAAGATTACCGCTCATATACTTTTGCTTATACATATAATAAGGTAGATATCCGCTCTTTTCAACGGCAGACCTAGCATAATCGACCATAGAATTTGCTAAATCAAAAGAAGAATTGTCATATCCGCCTACTTTAAGCGCAGATCCCTTTTTCAAAGCAAGCGTATGTACGGTTATATTCTCAGGATCGAGAGCAATCGCGCAATCGACGGAGTGTCGGAAATCCTCAAAATTCTCATTCGGTAGCATCGCAATCAAATCCATATTTATATCAAAGTCATACTCTCTTGCCATTTTATAGACGGCGTAAATCTCGTCTATCGTATGACTTCTGCCTATAGCGTCCAAAGTCTTTTGATTGAAAGTCTGCGGATTTACTGAAATTCTCGTAACTCCGTACTTACTCATTATATCTAACTTAGATTTAGTTATCGTATCGGGTCTACCCGCTTCAACTGTATATTCATTACAATCAAATTTACTTTCTCTGATAATTCTCTCAAAATTAATATCGTCAAGCGACGTAGGAGTGCCTCCTCCTATATATACAGACGATACCTTTAATCCCATTTTGTCTATAATTTTCTTAGTACATCTCAACTCGTCAATAAGTATATCGCAATACGGAGTGACAAATTGCTTTATTCTCTTAAGCTCCGCCGAAATAAACGAGCAGTAACTACACCTAGATACGCATATGGGTATATTGACAAATACGTCTACTTCATTTGCTTTAACAAAGTAAGAATCCGCTTGGTTATCGCAGATATTCCTAATCAAGTCTACTTTGCCTTGAGATACTTTTAACTTATTCAAAAAGTAATCGTCAGCGTCAACACCTTTACTTAGCGTTTCGTGATAGAGCTTTGTGGGGCGTATTCCCGTCAAAGAACCGTACGGCAGAGTTTGAGAGGTCAAATCTGTTAAGAATTCATACAACGCCACTTTGCTGTGGCGCTTGATTTGCGCATTGCGCTTTATCTCATAATATTGACTATCTTTATCTACAAGAAAAAAATTATCAAAAGAAAATCTTCTAAAGACTTTTGAATTATTGCACTTTATCAAACAATCAAAGATATTTTCTTCTATTTCTTGCAATTCTAGCGACAATAGCTCTCCATTGTCATCAAGAATAATATGCGGAAAAAATGCTCGCAAAATATCTTTATAATCATTGTCAAAGTCTTGCGCGTTGCAACTAAAATTTATCTTCATCTATGCCCTATATTATCTCGTTGCGCGCTCGCTCATAAGCAAGCGTGGTGCTTGGACCGTGTCCGCACAGCAAGACGTAATCTCCTTGTAAATCAAAAATCTTTTGAATTGAATTTTGAAGAGTAGCAAAATCCCCTCCTCTTAAATCGCATCTTCCATAACCGTCTTTGAATATCGTATCACCGCAAAAAATTACCCCGTCGCATACGTAGCATACTCCGCCCAAAGAATGACCGGGAGTATGTACAACCTTAATTTTCTCATTGCAAAGCGTAATCTCGTCGCCGTCGTCTACTATTTCGTCCACGTCAAAGCGTGGGAACTTTCTACCAAAATCAAGCGGATTATCAATAAAATCAATGTCCATTTTGTGCATAAAGACTTTCGCGCCATATCTCTCTTTTAGACGCGCTACCCCGCCTATATGGTCAAAATGTCCGTGTGTGAGTAATATCCCTTCAAGTTGGAGATTATTTCCGTCAATATAGTCCGTCAACTTATTGCTCTCAGTCGATGGATCTACTATAAAACAAGTCTTTTCTTCTTGATTTTCAACAAGATAAGTATTGTTGCTGAGTAATCCTAAAACAAACGTAGTGATTTTCATTCTTCTCTATTTCTCCAAAATCATTGTAATTGGTCCGTCATTTGACATATCAATGTGCATATGCTCGCCGAATACTCCCGTAGCAACCTTACCCAATCGCCTCTTGAATTCTTCGACGGTAAAATCATACAACGGCTTTGCTATATCGAATTTTGCCGATTTAGAAAAGTCGGGACGACGTCCGCTAAAAGCATTGCCGTAGAGTGTAAAATTCGACACTACCATTACTTCTCCGCCTATATCAAGCAAAGTTTTGTTGAGTTTGTTATTCTCGTCCTTGAATATTCTCATACCTATTACTCTATCTACGAGATACTTGCAAGTTTCGACAGTATCGCCTTCTGTGTAGCCAACAAGTACAAGATATCCTTCTTTAATTTGCGATATTTCTTCGTTATTTACCGTCAATCTTGCGTGATTGACGCGTTGAACTATTACTCTCATTGATTTTTTACGCTTTTAGACGCCCTTTTTATTTCTCTTATTCCCTTAATTGACTGAGTTATCTTATCCATTAGTATTCTAAGCATGTTGGCATTCTTAACTTCTACAGACACCTTTATCGTGGCAAGATTATTTTTTTCCGACTTTGCAGAAATACTCGTCATTGCCACTTTCATATTGGTAATAAGCGTAGCAATTTCTACGACAAGCCCCGTTCTGTCAAAGGCAGATATTACAAGGTTGGCAACAAACTTCTCGTCATCGGAAATAGACCACTGCGTTTCGATTATTCTTTCCGGCTCGAATCCCTTACAGTTGGGACAGTCGGCTCTGTGAATTGCTACTCCGCCGTTGCGAGTTATATATCCCAATATCTCATCGCCGGGAAGCGGTGAGCAACATTGCGAGAACCTATACTTCAAACCGTGCTGACCTTTAATCACCACACCGCCGTTTTGCTTACGCGCCGTTGACTTTTTGGTCATTTGCTCCAAAGTATCACTTTCATGAACGTGCTCTGACTTATAAAGCTCGACCATCTTATTTATAACTTGCAAAGAAGTGAGTTCTCCGTATCCGACAAGCGCAAGAACTTCTTCTTGAGTATTTAAGCCGTATTTTTGATGTATAAACTTATTCCAACTCTCCGTAGCAAGCAAATCATTAAGCGCATATCCTCTATGCTTTGCTTCTTTTTCCAAGATCTCACGCCCGCGTTTTTCGTTTTCTTCTCTCATTTCTTTTTTGAAGAATGAGCGGATTTTACTTTTTGCGCTTGGCGTAATGACGAATTTTAGCCAATCTCTAGACGGCCCCTTTGAGGTATTGGAAGTAATTACTTCTACAACGTCGCCATTGTTGAGCTTGGTACTCACAGGCATAATACGGGAATTTACTTTGATACCGGTACACTTCTCGCCGACTTTACTGTGAATAGCAAAGGCAAAGTCTACGCCTGTCGAGCCGTTGGGTAAATTGAATACGTCGCCCTTAGGCGTAAATACGAATACTTGGTCGGAATACAAATCTACTTTGAGCATATCAAGATACTCTTGAGAATCGCTTGCTTCGTCTTGAAGTTGCATTACGTTGCGTATCCACGCAAGTTTATCGTCCTCTATCTTGGTAGTATCAATATTAGCGCCTTGCTTATACTTCCAGTGCGCCGCAATACCGTATTCAGCAATCTTATGCATTTCAAAAGTACGGATTTGAATTTCGAACGGCGCGCCGTACGACGTCAACACGGTCGTATGCAATGATTGATACAAGTTGGCTTTCGGCACGGAAATATAGTCTTTGAATCTACCCGGGAGCGGTTTCCACTTGGTATGTATTGCGCCAAGTACAGCGTAGCAATCTTTTACGTTGTCAACTATGACGCGAAGAGCTATCAAATCGTATATCTGTTCAAAGGGCTTTCCCTTATTAAGCTTTCGATATATACTATAAAAATGCTTAGGTCTGCCGTTTACTTCGCCCTTTATCCCCAATTCGTCAAGCATTTCATGTAATTCGCCGGAGATATGATTGACAAGTTCTTGCCTCTCGATTTTTGTTTGCGCAACTTTTTCTGCAATAAAATAATAACTATCAGGATAAAGATATCTCAAACATAAATCTTCAAGTTCGCCTTTTACGCTGGATATACCAAGACGCGCGGCAATGGGAGCGTATATATCCAAAGTTTCTTGCGCAATTCTCTTTTGTCCTTCCTCGTCCTTAAAAGACAACGTCCGCATATTGTGCAATCTATCAGCAAGTTTGATAATGATAACCCTGATATCATTACTCATTGCCATAAACATACGGCGCAAGTTTTCCGCTTGCTCCTCGAGTTTTGACTTAAAATTAAGTTTACCTAGTTTTGTTACGCCCTGAACAAGCGAAAGCACTACTTGTCCAAACATTTGGCTTATATCGTCCGCCGTATAGTCCGTATCTTCTATTACGTCGTGCAGAAGCGCGGAAACCACGGTGTCGCAATCAAGTCCTAAATCAATAAGAATCTCTGCGACGGCGTTGGGATGTATAAAATAATCTTCGCCTGATTGTCTTTTTTGACCTGCATGCGCAGTCTTGGCGAAATAATACGCCTTGATTATCTTCTCAGCGTGCGTTTCATTGTAATTTTCTTGAACTTTGTTGATGAATTTAATTTTTTGTTCTTCCACTTACGTCCTCTGAAAAACTTTTATACTTATATTATATAATACACTGCAATTCCTGTCAATACGATAAATCATTTCAAATACCGCTTAAGCCTCTTGTATCATGCGATATAATTCACTCTCTGCAAGTTTTCTTTTTACGGTATTATCTATGTAAAACTTACCGCTCATATTCAAAATGCCCAATTCCGCCAATATTACGGCAGATAGTACTACCTCGTTATATTCCGCGTTTACGTACTTGCCAAGGGCGCTATACAACTCTGATATTCCTGCAATATCCTTTTCTGAAAGCAACCTTTTTATTGCCAAGAATATCTCTCCCAAGCGTTGATAAGACGGTAAAAATTCTTTAACTTTGTTGAGTATTCTATTGTCGCCGAGTTGATACAAATTGCAAGTCTTTTCAAGCGTCTTTATAAATATACCGCTATTCAAAGGTCTATCCAATAGAACTATGTTTTTGTAATACCCCAACTCCTTTAATGACGTAGGACTAAATATCAATTTTGTTACCGGCGTCAAATTCCCGCTTACTCTGTTTTGCGTGACGATATCTCCGCATTTTGCCTTATATTTTGCCAAAAAATTATGATACGTATCTATATCGTAAGCAATATAACAAGTTGAGAATTTTCCTCCAATCTCTATAGCTTTTTCGCAATCTATAATCTCAATATCGCTCCCGCCAGTCACTAATCCCGTCATAAAGTACGCGCCAAAATCTCCTTGTATATCAACTTGATCGCACAAAATCCTATTCACCTTACCTTGCGCATATACTCTGTTTTTATAATTAGCTAGCGACAAAGTGAAATACAATTCTTTAGGAGTTTTGCTTGAAAGTAATTGCATATACTTTAATCCGCCAAAAACAACGAGTTCTTTATCAGGTTTTTTGCTGACAACGTGCGAAGTGCTTCCCATTTGCGTAAAGTCGCTATCCGTTACTACTTCCCTAAATCTTATTCCGATATTTCCCTCGCCAAAAGGCTCAAGCATCTTAAGTCCTCTTGCCATATCCAAAGCGCTGTCTACTTCTGTCATATCCACGTCAAAACGCGCTTTTGGAATAAAATACTCCATATCAAAGTCTTTAGCCACGTATTCGTTGAGCCTATCTGCAAATGCCTGTACGTTTTTACTATCCAAAGTCATTCCGCACGCCATAGTATGACCGCCAAATTTGATAAGCAAATCGCTACACATCGCCACGTATTTTCTTATATCTACGCCCTTTACGCTTCTTCCGCTACCTTTATATACCTCTCCGCTCTTCGTCAATAATATCGTAGGTCTTTTGAAAGTTTCGGTAATTCGAGAAGCCACAATACCCAAAATTCCGTCATCCCAATAGGCATTGTGCAAGACTATCACAGGCTTGTTCTCAAAGTCGTAGTTTTTGAGAATATCAAAACATGCCTCTGCAAGGTCGTTAGTGAGTTCCATTCTTTTAGAGTTGGCTTCGTTGAGTTGTTTGACAATACTGTCCAACAAAAAATTATCGTCTATACAAAATAAGTCTAGCACAGCGTTGGCATCGCTCAATCTTCCAAGAGAATTAATTCTCGGAGCAATCTTAAATGCAATATCGTAAGACGTTACTTCACCCTCGACGCATGTGCTGACAAGTTTTTTAATTCCGCGTCTTGCGCCAAATGAATTAATATTTTTTAGTCCTGCTTGTACGATAACTCTGTTGTCTTCAACTAGTGGCACCACGTCGGCAACTGTGGCTATCGAAGCTATATCGAGATATTTATCTCTCTCCTGCGCTCCGCCAAGACCTTCGACTATTCTAAGCGCAACTCCCGCTCCGCAAAGCTCCCTAAAGCAATCGCCTTCCGACATCTTGGGATTGAAAATAAGGCAGTCTGGCAAGACTTCTCCAAGCTCATGGTGATCCGTGACTATTACGTCAAACCCAAGTACTTCTCTTGCGTACGCCACTTCCTCTACGCCTGTAATTCCGCAATCTACGGTGATAAGCAAATCGCTTAAATATTCTTCCGCAAGTCTTTCCAACGTTTCTATAGAAAGCCCGTATCCGTCCGTATGTCTATTGGGTAAAAAACAATGAACGTCTACTCCGACAGACTTAAAGTAATTGTACAAAATACTAACTCCGCACACACCGTCGCAATCGTAGTCGCCATACAAAAGAATACTTTCTTTGTTGTTAATAGCAACTTTAATTCGCTCTATTACGTCGTCGTAACCTACGTATTTATGTACGTCAGTCAAGTCGTCAAGACTGGGATATAGAAATCTATAAAGTTTATCCTTATCGTCATAGCCTCTTGCAATAAGTATCTCAACAAGTTTCTTGTCGATAGAAAACTCTTTTGCAAGCTCTATAAGCTCTCTTTGTTCCATAATTCCTCACTATTTATCGTAACAATAAAAATGAGAGCGTATTAAATACGCTCTCAATAATTCTTAGTTGTTTTTTGCGCCTGCGTATTTCGGCTTGCCTTTTATTACGCCGTCGCGCTTTGCTATCTTGCGCTTGTCTGCTGAATTCTTCATCAAACAGTAAAGCGACGGAGCGACAACAAGCGACGAGTAGAAACCTGCAAGCAATCCAAAGATAACCGGTAATGCAAATTCTCTTACCGACGCAGTACCTATGATTGCGAACAGCGTTATTGCCACCATAGTCGTGATAGTTGAATTGATTGAACGCGAAAGCGTCTGAATAATAGATTCGTTGACCATTTTATTGTTGTCAATAAAACTGCCCTTTACCTTTCCGCCAAACTTCTTTCTATTCTCTCTCACTCTGTCGAATACGACGATAGTGTTGTTGATAGAATAAGATACGATTGTGATAAGCGCGGCTATAAAAGCGCTGTTAATCTGTATTCTAAAGATCGCAACCAAGCATACCATCATAGCAACGTCGTGAATAAGTCCGATAATTGCAGATATACCGCTCCATATCTCAAATCTAATCATTATATATATAAGGATAAGAATCAATGATACGAATACTGCTATCAACGCCGTCTTAATAAGTGAAGCTGACGCAGTAGCTCCGATATACGAAGTGCTGATTGAGATATTTTCGTCCGGATATTGCGTATTGTAATATTCTTTAATTTGATTTTCCAAGAGTTTGTTTCTCTCAGTCGTCAAGTCGTTGGTCTTCGTATCAAACGTAGAAGAAATATTATCGTACTTGATTACTAAAGCCATCTCGCTACCGTTGCCCGACGTCTGAACGTAACTTATAGACGCAACCGCGGCGCTTTCGCTAATCTCAATATTAAAGTTCTCTTTTGCATACTCTACGACTTGTTTTGCAATTTCACTGCTTGTCAATATATCCTCAATTGCCTTATAGTGCTTATCATACTCTTCTGAGTTGTTAAGAACGTCAGAGCCAAGTTCAACCGTAAGTATAGAACCGCCTGCAAAGTCAATACCTATATTCATGCCTTTGGTTATGTCCTTGTTGATGCCTGCAAAGGAAGCAAAAACAATTACCGCTACCAAAAAGATTACTACAGGAGCTATTGCCCATATCCAATGCTTTTCTACAATTTTTGCATTTTGCAACTTTTTCATTGTCTAGCTCCCCCTTTCTTAGATTTCTTGTTTTTCAAAAGAGAAACATTTTGCGCCTGCTCTTCTTCAACCTGAGCTTGGCTTTCTCCTTCTTCATTCTCGGTTACGCCTTTTTCGACGTCACCTCTCTTAAGACCGAACAATCCCGCTTTAGATTCGTCGTTGTTGAATACCATAATGCACTTGAGTATCAATCTTGTCAAAAGCAAGGAAGCTATAAGTGAAAGAATTATACCGATCAAGAGTGTGATACCAAAGCTCTTTATTGTTGACGCGCCGAATATGATTAGCACGACAGCGCCTATGATAGTCGTAACGTTTCCGTCAATAATTGCTCCAAGAGAGCGCTTAAAGCCCGTACCAACTGACGTACGAATCGTTTTGCCGTTGGAATACTCTTCTTTTATACGTTCAAAGATAATTACGTTGGCGTCTACTGCCATACCTATTGAGAGCAAAACGCCCGCAATACCGGAAAGCGTGAGCTGTACCCATGGGAAGATAGCCAAGAAATAAAGATAGGTCAATGAGTAATACCACAAAGACAAACTTGCGGCAATGCCCATATATCTGTACATAACGATTATATAAATGAAGATAAGAACCAAACCTACGACACCTGAGATAAGTCCCGCTTTGATAGCCGAACTACCAAGCGTAGCCGTCAAGGTGTTACTCTCGGACATCTTGAGTACAAGCGGAAAAGAACCCGATTGTATTCTTACTGCCAATGCATATGCTTGCTCATAAGTGTAATTACCGCTGATTGACGCAGAACCTGTCGTAATTGCTGTTTCTACATTAGGCGCGTTTACAAATTCATCGTTTATCCAAATGGATAATTGCGAACCTGTCAAAGCGCTTGTAGCCGTTGAGAACTTCTTAGTTCCCTCTTCGGTGAAGTTAAGAGCTACCGTGTAATATCCATTGGATGAATCGTAGCTCACGCCTGCGCTTGCAATATCGTCGCCGGTAAGTTTCTCGTCGAGTTTTACTTTACCGTTTGGATCGTTGAGCGAAAGGTCGCCGTCTGCGCCGTCAACGTACTCTTTGAATTCAAGACTGGACGGACGTCCGATCAAACTGAAAATTCTCTCAGGGTCGTCTTCGTCAGGAATTTCTACACGAATCTTTTGATTTGCTACAGTAACTTGAGCCTCTGAATAGCCCTTGCTGAAAAGCAAAGCCTCAAGACTTGACCTAGTACCTTCAATCAATGCTTCTATATTATCTTTTTGTTCATCCGTAAGTTTATCAAAGTCAACTTCGTATACCGCGTATACACCGCCACTGAGGTCAAGACCCAAACTTATTTGTGTGATATAGGCTTTATAATTTTTAGTACCCAACTCTCCTTTGTCCAAAGATACAAATCCAAAGACGGTGCCGAATACTATAAGTATTGCCAAGACTGTCAATATCACGATTGACTGCCACTTTTTCACTTATTCTGCCTCCCTAAAATATATTAGTCCCTTCTATTATATAT
>CAMWPK010000015.1 GCA_947176115.1 uncultured Clostridia bacterium | reverse complement strand
GGTATAATAGAAAAGAATGAATTAAGTACTGAAAATGTTGATAAATATTGCGAGAACGTTAGTGATAGCGTTAACGATAATGATAACTTCGATTTTGAAGCTGAGGGAATTACCTTTTGCAAAGAATGCAATTATCAACTTTTCCCAGAAGATGAAGTATGTCCTTATTGCGGAGCAAAAGTCAAAAATGATGAACAATAAGATTTCAGAACGAATTTTCAAATATTGCAAACCTAATTTCACTAAACTACTAGAATACGGTTTTGCCCAATCAAATGACGTATATTCATATACTGTCGAAATTATGGACGGGCAATTTGCAATGAATATTCAAATCTCAAACTCGGATATTTTTACAGAAATCATTGATTTAGCTACTAATGAGCCTTACACGTTATTTCTTGCAGATGATGCAATCGGAAGTTTTGTAGGAGATGTAAGAACGGCTTACGAAAATACTTTGAGCGAAATAGCCGAAAAATGTTTTGAAAAATCTATTTTCAAAAGCCATTATGCTCAACAACTAATTCAATACGTTTTAGATACTTACGGCGATAAATTGGAATTTTTATGGGAAAAGTTCCCCGACAATGCGATTTGGCGGAGAACTGATAATAAAAAGTGGTACGGCTTACTACTCACCGTAGCCAAAAATAAAATCGGAATACCCTCGGAAGAAAAAATTGAAATCATCGATTTAAGAGTAAATCCCAATCATATTGATACAATCGTTGACAATAAGACAATCTTTAATGGCTATCATATGAATAAAAAGCATTGGATAACTATCTGTCTAGACGGCTCGGTACCATAGAAAGACATCAAAACAATGCTTGATACGAGTTATGAAATAGCGCGCAAAGCCTAAAAATCATTTTCTTATATGACTTTTGTCCCAACATTTTTCACCGCAGTGAGGGCATTTCAAATAACGTCTACTAAACGTATGTGGCGCTAAAATATAAGCGGATAGCGTCGGCGCGAATTTTTCTCCGCACTTATAGCATTCATAAATCTCCGTACTCACCGCAACTAAAAGAATCACTGCCACATTAGAAATCACAACAATTAAAGCAATTCCTATCATAACAAGTCGAAGCCATACTTGGGTTACAAAAAAAGCTGATATGAGAATTAAAGCAAGACTTGTCAGCGTCGAAAAAATACAAGAAATTGAAGAAATAATAACTTTCTTACGTGGCGTTGTTCTATCATTGACAAGCGAAATTATATTTTTTTCTGCATTCTCAACGTACTGCTTTTCGTCAAGTCTTTCTCCCGATAAAAGTTCATTCATACTAATTCCAAAAAAATTGCATAGCGGAAGCATTAAACTGATTTCCGGAAAGCCCTTGCCTGTTTCCCATTTTGAGATAGTCTTTTCCGATACGTGTAACTGCTCGGCGACTTCACGTTGCGTTAAAGACCTTTCTTTCCTTAAATTTCTGATAAATTGACCGATTTTGATTACGTCCATAAATACCTCCTTTCCTTCAAGAATATTGTACCATAATTTATTGATAAAAAGTACCTACGCTCCGTAGAGTTGCTATATAAGTATCAAAAAAGGACAGGTAGATACACCTATCCTTTATAGAATTGCCAAAATACAAGATAATAATAGGGCAAATCTGATATTATCAATGAGTATTGCGGAAGTTCTCGTATTCTTCAAGCAATCCTGCGCTTATGCTTGGCGGGATTTTCTTAAACGCTCTCTCAAACATATCAAGACGCAAAGGTATTGCCTTATTACCGCCACTCTCCTCTATTTCTTCCAATGCGTAACGACATGTTTCTTCAATAATACCGCAAATATCCGCCGCGGAATAGTACGCAACCGTGCGCACTTCGCCGTTGTCGTCCACCTCGTTGGTGTACTCCTTGGTCATATTGACGACTTCCTCAAGCGATATATCGTCAAGTTCTATGCCCTTGAGTTTGCCTTCTATAATAGCTTTCTTCGCCTCGAAATCAGGCGGTGTAACGTGAACTATATGCGAAAATCTCTTGTATCTAAGATAAGCCGGATCTATTACGTCGGGTCTATTTGTTGCGCCAATCATAATTCTCTTTGAGCCGTCAACGCCAAAGCCGTTGATACGTTGCAGAAGTTCGGTGGTAACCGCCGACTTATAGTCCTTGGTATCTTGAGTACGTCTGCTAAAGATAGACTCGCACTCGTCGACGAAAAGTATTGCTCCGTCCGGACATGTGTCTATCTCGTCAAAGATTTGCTTTACGGCTTGCTCCGACTCGCCTACGTATGACTTGAAAATATCTGCGGGCGTAACTATAAAGAGCGGAAGATTCATGGCGTTGGCTATAGCCTCGGCAAACATAGTTTTACCGGTACCGGGCGCGCCGTACATTAGCATACCCAGTCCGCCTTCCATTTTGTAATACTTAAGTATCTCGGGATTGCGAGCCATGAAGATAAAACTCTTGACGAGCGCTTTCACGTCGTCAAGTCCTTTGACGTCGTCCAAAGTAGTATTCGGAACTTTGCTCTTTAGCACAGAGCCGTAACTAGCCGCCGCATCGCTGAGTTGCTTATAAAACTTAGAATACTTCTCTATCTTGTCGGTATCGGTGCATCTATTTGAAAGCGTGCGCGCAATTTGAGCGGCTTGAGAATACTTTGAGCGCAAAGTATTCTTATCTTCTTCGCCCACGTCTTTTTTGTCCTTGCGACCGCCAAGTATTTTGCGAATTTCTTCCGTGACGGCGCGGAGCTTGCCCTCAAGCTCTTCTACGCCCTCTTTTTTCTGCTCGTCGTTTGCCATAATTTCTTCCTTGTACTATAATCTTACACAATATCGTCGATATTGATATCGCCACTGCCTGAAGCAGACGCTCCGCTATTTGTCGGCGTTCCGCTTGGAGCGCTACCAGTCGAGCTCTCGCCGTCGTTATCGTCAGAGTTTTCTTTGGACATTTGCTCTCTCATTTTAGCAAGTTGTTTTTGCGCTTCGCTCTCGTATCCTGCTACAACGTTATCCTTTTTCTTCTTGCCTTTGCTTGCGTCCATGCTCTTCTTGAGTTTTTTATCAAAGCTACCCATAGCGTTCATCATGCCGTCGGCAATCTTACCGTAACCGCTCACCATTTTGAACATTGCTTTCATTCTATTCGAATTGTGCTTGACGAACTTGCGAATTCTGCGTTGCAATTTCATACGACCCAAAGCCGAATAACTGCCGTAGTTGTCAATCATCATCATTTCATTAATGAAATTAAATACGTCGTCCATGATATTCATAGTCTGCGAAAGCACGCTCATAGCTTCTTTCATCGCGAACATCATTCCTACGAACTCTTTCATAGTGAAGGTAACGTTGTAGAACATCGTCAAAATCTTGGTATTGAAATGTTCTGAACCGTATTTCATTTCGCTTTCTATCGCCTTTCTTCCAAGGTCCTCAATAGCCATTTCCATTTCATTACGCTTTCCGTCGAGCATTTTGCTCTCCAGCTTGCGTTGGTTATCCGCCATTATTTTCTCATACGGATCGGGCGTAGCTTGTTTTAGCTGTCTTTCCTTTTGATCTCTGCTTGCCATTTTTCACTCCTCATTGGGACTTATTTTTTAGGTGTTATAGTATTGATAATCTGCGTCAAATCGTCACTTTCGTCATTTTCAACGCGTTGCTCTTCTTCTTTTTCTTTATTTTCAACTACCGGAGCAGGCTTTTTATACTTTTTGCGAAGCTCGGCAATCTTATCCTTTTTCGCTTGCTCTTCTTTCTCGACGTCTTGCGCCGTCTTCTTTTTCTGCGGAGTCTTGAATCTGTCGAAAATCTTATTCGCCTCTGCAAAGCGATTATCTACTTGCGCCATATGCATAGTCTGATCCTGCACGTTTTCCATTACTATTTCATAATAACTGAGCGCCGTATTTATTTGCGTTTCGCTTGCGCCGTAACTCAATACGTCCAAGAAAGTGTTGAAGTCGATATTGGAAAACATAGCGTAGAACATATTAGGCTCTACCTTTTGATACATATTGAATATGAGTTCCAATCTCTTGAACTGCGTGAGCAATCTCTTCATTCCCGATACGGTGCTAGCAATCATCTTAAGGCTTGCTCTATACGTTTCTCTCTCCGTCTTTTTAAGTTCTTCGTCGTCTTGGAGCATCTCTATCTGCAAAAGCGTTTCTTCTTCAAGCATTTCTCCGCTGTCCATTTTGTCAATAAGCGCGGATATTTTGCTTTGGATTTCCTCTATATCGCTATTGATTTCCGACACCCTGTCATAGGTATCTTTCTGTATCTCGAATTGCTTTTCAAAGGTATTGAGTTTTGCAAAGAAAGCGTCGCCCTTTTCCTTGACTTCATCTCTCTTGACCATCTTGGAGAACATATCGTCGGTATATACCTTTATATCCGCTTCCTTGGCTCTCTTATTCTTTTTAACTTCTTTGGTGAGTTCCGTCCACTTGACAGCCTCTGCTCTCGCCTCGTCAAGATGCTTATTCAGTCCGTCGTAGAACATACCGCGCGCAACGCTCTCTCTCCAAGCGCACAACGCGTAAGTGGGATCGCCGTAGACGTACTTTGCTCTGTGCGCCGACTCCTCAGATGAGTTGTCCAAAACATCCTCGATTATGAATCTCAACTCCTCAAGCATCTCAAGCGAATTCATAAGTATCGACTTGTTGTAGTCTGATACGCTGTCGCCGTCAATGAGCATTTTCGTACCGAAAATCGAATTATCGACGTAAGCTAAGATTTCTCCCTTTATATCTGCCATTTTGCCTTCTCCTTTGTTCAATCTGAACTTCTTGATTATTTGTTGTTTTTTGTCCTGCATATCGTCAAGTTTTATTGCGATATTATCTTTGGACATATCTCCAGCCATATCGGCAAGATCGTAAATTGCAGTCTTGATATTATTGTCAAAGCCATTGTTGATACCCTTTTCCAAAAGCCATTCAATAGCCCTCCTTGAATCGTCGGCAAAGTCTTCGCAACGGTTGCTGTCATAACCGTTGAGTTCAATATTTTTGAATTTTTTTGGATACTTGACTTTGTTTTCGTCAAGCGCGTCCAACAGCCTTTCAAGTTCTAACAACTCAAATCTCCTCGCAAACTTCTTTGACAAATTTATCTACTTCTTTTTTACTCAATCCCTTGCGTCCCTCGTCATACTTATAAAAGTCGTCGTCATAGAATACGCAAGAATTGTATTTGCCTGCTCTTATAAGCAACTTAATGCCTGCGCAAGAGTTGTCTTCCAAGCATTGACAAATACGACTTCTATCTCTCTTCTTGAGATATTTATGTCCCCCTAACCAATTGAAGAAACATAGGTATATTCCCTTATCGGGACATCTGTTCTGCACGTAGTTGACGAGCGAATTGGAGTTTTTGAAATCGGCGAATTTGCCGTCTATCTCCTTGTCGTCATACGCGGTGGCAATCTTAAGACGCAAATCTCTGCCTACGCGCTCTACTATGGAAAAATCGCTATCGGACGAACCTAATATCAATTTCTGCGCCTCATACTTACTCAACTTAAATATAGCGAATACCGGCGCTCTCTCTTCGTCGGCGCATGCTCTCAATGACGCGTACGCCATTGCCGACATGTCTTGCTCGCTAGTTGCGTTATTACCGTCGTATTTTCCAACTGTTCCGCCAAGCGAAACTATCTTGTTGACAACTTCACTCGTCAGCTTGTCAAGATTCTCATAGCCGTCGAAAGAAATCTTATTTGTCACCTCTAAAGGAGCTTGTTTGAGTAAGTCAAGCATATATTTACCGCACTGCAATTTAATTTGCGTGAGGTCGTCTGCATATCTCTCTTCTCCCTCTTGAGTAGATATTCCTTTATGGGTATTGAAGAGTACGGCTTTGTAATAGAAATACGCCGATCTCCATCTTTCCGCGCCTGCCGAGCTAAAATCGGCATAGCCTCTATCATAATAATATCCCAATCTCATAAGAGCAGACGGATGGTATTCAAAAGCTGACTCATAGCAAAGACTGACCGCCTTGTCGAGATACTTAAATCTCGCGCTCTTACTCTCCTCGGAAGACGTAAGCCATTTGAAATAATACTCTTCCGACCTTACGAATAATTCTCTATTGTGAGCGGTAATTACAAATTCAGTATCAACGTCGGGGAAGATGTCTTTCTTGCAATTTGGACAACACCACCTACCGTTGTAAAGTTCCAAAGGTCTCTCAATGTCGTGATTACATTTATTGCACTTCATTACGCTACCTCCTTTTCTTGAGTTTCGCTGATTGATACCGTAAAGTTGATACGCGTATTCGTAAAGCTGTAATTTCCGCTCGTAACCGTAACTTCAACGTAATAAGTTCCGCTTACGGCAGGTATCGAATTTATTATTCTGCCGGAGGAATCTCTATACGTATAACTTCCTACGCTGATATCTCCCAAATAAACTTGCCCGCTTGTCACAACGCTGGGCGCAGTCACTTTACCGTCGCTGACAATAGCATTGCTCCATACAAGAGCTACTTGCGCCTTTGAAATAGTGAAGTTGGCGCTTGCATAAGATATGTTATAGTTCTTCGTCACGTCATTATTAGGAAGCGACACTGTTACAGAATAACTACCTGCGTCTATCGCGTCTACTCCGTTACCGCTGTACGTCGGCGTTCCGAGGCTGTTCTTCGTATGCGCGCTTGCAAGACCGCTGACTACTTCAAAGTCAAAGGTATTTGTCTTACCGTCATAGGTCTTATTAGGAGCAATCGCGCGGATACTCAACGCTCTTTTTGTTATTGTAAAAGACGCGCTCGCATACGTTATGTCGTAGTTCTTCGTCACGTCATTATTAGGAAGCGAAATTGATACCGTATAACTACCTGCGTCTACTGCGCCTACTCCGTTACCGCTGTACGTCGGCGTTCCAAGACTTCCGTTGGTGTGCGCACCCACAAGACCGCTTGCAGTAAAGTTAAGACTGATAGCATTTCCGTCGTACGTCTTGTTAGATACGATTGGTCGTACGCTCAACGCTCTCTTTGCTATATTATACTGTGTAGATTGAGCGCTGTCAAACTTATAGTTGCTTGACGAAGGCAACGTCGCAGTTACGCTGTAGCCCTCTCCCGCGTCAATATTAGAAGCGTATCCCGAATAAATAAGCTGACTGTTGACGCTCTCGTTGCCTACAAGTCCGTTGACGGTGGTAACTCTCGGATATTGAGCTGAGCCGTTGTACGTAATAGGAGTACTGCTCCAAGCTCCTATCGTAATGCTTTTTTGCTTGATTTCAAATCCGCAGGTATTGTCTGTCAATACGTAATTGCTACTTGCAGACGAAGCTACCGCCG
This sequence comes from uncultured Clostridia bacterium, assembly GCA_947176115.1. Lineage (GTDB taxonomy): Bacteria > Bacillota > Clostridia > Christensenellales > UBA3700 > RACS-045. The sequence continues at coordinate 8,722 of CAMWPK010000015.1, read as the reverse complement.
TATACTTGCCGGCGTTTGTTTTTGCGCTTGACAAGTTGATTGGTACGAGCGAATCTACGCCTTGAGCGGTAGCAATCGCATTGTGCGGATTTCCGTCATAGGTAAAGTCCACGCCCGTCCATTGAGTTTGAACAGAACGGGGAGCAATCGTATAAGAATACGTTGCGCCTGAAGTAATTGTATACATTTCGTCAATGATTCCGTACAATGACAGTCTTGCCGTATACCGTCCCGCATTGGTATTGCTCACGTTTGTTTCGGTCAAACCGTAATCCAACGTATCGCCGTTTATCAATTCGTTATCGCCGACGAAATGCTTCAAGACTTTTTCATAACTGTCATAAACCATATCGGCAGGCTCTTCCCAAGTTATATTCAAAGGACGCTTGTCAACTTTCAAAAGAGCGTAAACAGTGTCAAACGATTCCAAGTCCGTCACTTCCGGATAACTTGCCGTAACGTATACTCTAAAAATCCCTTCTTGCGGATACGCGTTGTTTATAACGTACGTTGCGCCTGTAAGATTGAAATTACTTTCTCCATCGCCATAGACGTCGCCATCCCAAGACCAGTCGTATTTAATTTGACAGCCCTTGAGTGGCGCTTCTGCGCTTACGTCCATACGCACGTTGTCGCCGTAAACGTAATCAACCTTATTATTGAAGTAAGAGATTTTCAAATCGGTAGGTTTTTTAAGTTCCCATATCGGCTTTAGTTTTAGATTTATTTCATCGCTTGCATAATTTGAGAGTACATCAAGACTGATTAAAAAGTTATCAATATCCAAATCAAACCAATCTTCATTTTGCCAGCTATTGGAATTGTACTTCAAACTAAACTGCCAAGATAAGTCAAATCCGTTATCTCTGTCCTCAATCAATTCAACGGTTAAATCATCAAGCAACTCTCTTGCTCCGCCAATCGTAAAGAAACGATACGCGTACAATACGTCGTTACTGAGAGTAGTCTTAAAACTATCCGCCGGCTCATATACTCCGTCATTGTCGTCTGCCATCGTAAATCTGTATACGTTTTCAAAATCAACTTTGACGCCGTCCAAGCTGTCGCTGATTTTATTGCCAGTAAGATTTATCATTTCGCCCGTCAAAATTTGCGCGTCATTATTGTAATAGCACCATACCAAATCGTCCACATTACGAGCATCGACATGTTGCAAATAATCTACGCTCGCATAATTAAAGTTGAAAGTCTGTCCCTTCTTTCCTATCCAAGTAGGTATAATATCCTCTTGCTCAGGATAATCTTGATACTTAAAGGTGACGTATACCTCGTCGCTTGCGAGATTGAGAGGATACAAAGCGTTGGCGAAAGTAAGCATACCGTCGCCTAATACGCCGTAGTTGTTGTGTTCCTTAAGTCCCCTTTCTCTAAAGACGTCAATATATTTCTTATCTATACCTATCTTGATATTGGGATTGATCTTCTCTATCATTTGCGAATTTAACAGTCTAATACTTTCCTCGGTCTGTATCTCTACCGAATTCACAGTTTTGTCCGTAAATATCTCGCACTCCACGCCAGACACCTTTTTGCCGTTGAACTGTGCAGGAATGACGACTTTTTTACTTCTACCCGACTTAACTAAAGACGCAATATAAGTATCGCTCTCCTCGTCAAGCGTATAGCCTACTACTCTGCTCTCGCCCAAGAAGCCTTGTCCGAAATAACCGTTGGCGGAAAAGAATACGGCAAACGCGCCCACCAAAACTACGGCTATAGTAACGCAAGTTATCATAACTGCCTTGAGTTTTATATTCTTCTTAAACAACGGATATATACTTGCAAAAATCGTGACGAGATACAACGCTATATGCGCAAAGACGTTAAGATATTTTGCCGTAGTCGTCATATACGTTGCTTTCGTATCAAGCAATGCCAAAAATGCCGTAATAATGACGGAAACGATTATATAAGATACCCATACGCCAATGGAGTACTTAAATCTAAAGTTACTTAGACATACGCCCGCAATAAACAAGCCGTCGAGTATCAACAACATCACGGGTACTGCTATTCCGTCGTGTCCCGAAATCGCAAATACTACCAACAACGCAAAATCGCTGACTGTCGCCAAAACAGCCATAATGAAAAGAAATAACTTTCTGCTACCGAAAGTCTTTTTGGTAGATTGAGAGTAATCAATATTTTCATTGCTAGAAAACATCATATTTTTCATACTTCACCTCCAATTTTGCGCATCGGCGCTTTTAAGAATCCGCCCTCGCCTTGATCGTCCTTGTTGAAGATATACACTTCTTTATCTATAACAAACATAATGCAGTCTTCGTCTTCTTGACAGTATTTTTTGAGTTTTGCGCTCTTCATTCTAGTCGTCAACGGCAACATACCTCTGTACTTGCCATACAAAGTCTTGCCTCTTTGGTACTCGGTGTCGTCTAGAGCGTCAAGTCCTCTGTCCGCAACTTTACAAAAATCGCAAATGTACTGCGCTTTATCGCTGTCCTTAGTAAACGTTCTACCGCAACAAATACACTCTACCGTATTCTCTCTAGGCATTAGCGTCATAGCGTCCCTGACAAATACCAAGTCTTTGGTATATCTCACCGCTCCGTCGTCGCACTTGAAAATAACTTCCGGGTGCGGACAGTTCTTGCACTTGCAGACCGATCCTGAGTTAGAAGATATCGAAACGGTATCGCCACTGCAAACGTATTTGGTGCATATACCTGCCAAACGCGCGTTCTCATTGCAACTTATTCTCTTCAAATGCTTAGAGAAAAGATTTTCTTTAGCCGTTTCGATAGCCGAAGCAGTCAAATTGAGATCCTCAAGTTTTGGATCTATAGTAACGCTCCTGTGCGCGCCTTTTAACTTCAAAGTAATTTTACCCGCTTCTATAAGCGTAGTTTTTTCTGCGCATGAATTGCACGAAACAGTCAATCTTCCGCCAAGTCCCACGCTTGCTTTAAGCACGATTTTGTCATCTAGCAAAATGTTGTATATGTCGCTTCTCCACTTGAAGTGGAAGATATTGAGTAGCGAAAGGCTTAAGCAAGTCAATTCAACGTTATCGTTAGGCCCCTTTTCTACCATAAGTTCTACCGCCTCTTTATCGGCAGGGTCGGTAAACACTAGATTTGACGATATGTCGTTCTTACTTGAATTGACGAGTTTATCAAGTTCATTTACTACCGTATCCGTCAGTTGAGCGCTGTTTTGCAAGAAATTCTCGCCCTCTTCTTCACTGTCGAAATTCTTTGTAATATGCGCGTCTATCAATTCTGCTTCGCTACTGCCAAAGGGAATAAACGAAGTTCCTTTCTTGCGGAAATATATCTTGCCGAGCACCGGTACCGCTTCGCCCGTACCGTCGGTAATTTCCATTCTGAACGATGCGCCGTATACGTCCTCTAATCCGTCCTCATCGTCTGCTCTCTTTATCTCAAAAGCGTAGTCGTCATAAAAACACTTTAAGGTATTGTCAATCAGCTTTATTTGAGAATTGACGTATTCCTTGGATATTTCTTTGATTTTCGGACGGTATTCGAGTACGGAGTAATTGCGGTGGAAATGCTCCTTTATCGTTTCTACGAACATTAGCCACTCGGCGGTGTTGTTCTTGAATTTTTCGCCTCTGAACGCGCCGAACCAAGTCGCGCCGTTTTCGTTTATCAGAGCCGTTCTTTCCGCGCTCGTCTTGCTTGACCTTCCTCTTGATAAGACGAATTCATGCGACGGCGTGACGATTCTATCGCCGTCGATTTTTGTAATAACGCCGTCCTCAACGCAACCTTCTTCGTATAGTTTGACTATGCTGTCAAAGGTCTTACAATATTCGTTTCCTATATGTATTCTTGCCATATTACCTCCGCTCCGACATACTGTCCATAGACAATATAGCTTTTATGTCCGCTACTTTACTTGCTTCTTTCATTAAGTTGTTACAGAAAGATTCTCCGCCGTCATGCTTAAAGTCCCAAGACGCTCTCATATACGCCGCGAAAGTCCTAGCTACTACGGGATACAAAACTCCCTTTTCGCCCCTCTGCGCGCATATCGGGCATTTAGCCGACCACTTATCGTCAAACGATATGGTATAAGGCTTAGGATGGCACTCGGCGTTCCTACATGACGCGCAAGCCTCGATACTTGCTCTGCCCACTCCGTATCTGCATCTTTGCGGACACTCTGCTTTGTTGGAACACTTTGCGCATATAATCTGCAAGTCTGACGTTGCTACGTTGGGATTCTCCTCATACGCTTTGAGCACCTTACACTTGCCTTTGAACTCGCCCTTGAACCTAGAGCAGTGCCTCATAGCGCATATCTTTGAGCAGTAATATTCCCTATCTCCCGAAGCTCCGCTATTGCACATAGTGCCTCTATCGTCATTGTTTTTAGAAATACATTTATATCCGCCCTCGCCTACGCTACGCGAAAGAGTCGTCGAACAGTTTGAGCACTTGAATTCATAGACGTTGATTTCTTCCATAAGCGTGCCTCTTGGGTCGTCAAGACAACAAAGTTTTGGCTCGTTGATACAATACGTTTCGCCTTTTTTCTTTGCAATCTCATAATCGCCCTTTGAGTACAGCGCAACCTTTCCGCATGCTGGGCATCGCAATGCTACCATTCTCTCGTTGTTACTTCCCGCAATAATCGTAGCGTCACCGCTGTTGCTGGTGAGAAGTCCTATGCTATTGAAATACGCAAGCGCAAATCCCTCAAGTTTGTTCATATCCGCAAAGGAATATATCTTGACGTCGCTCGACTGTCCGAGGCGGAACACACGTCCGATCCTTTGGTCCATAGCAAGCGGATCGGGAGTGACTTGGAAGTTGATTATAATTCTGCTGTCCTGCAAATTGACGCCCTCGGTAAACGCCGAATCGGTGACTATCAAAATAGCGTCTTCTTTTTGCAAGAATTTCTTGACGTTCTTGTCCTTATTGTCCGCCGTTCCTACGATAATTCTGCTGTTAAACTTTTCGTCGGCTTGGAGCGCGTCTATAACCTTATTCCATTGACGGTAGCCCTTGCTAGTCTTTGGCAAATCATAATCGAAAAATATCAAAGCTCTCTCGCCTGCGTGTTCGTCAAGTATCTTCTTTGCCTGCTTGAGTTTGTAATCAAAGCTGTCGTTTGTCGCCGGTATAAGCCAGAAACTATCGTTGCTCTCCGACGCTATCTTACGCTCAAACTGCTCCCAATAATACTTTTGGCTGTCTTTCTTATCAAACATGCTCGGATCGTTGAAAGACCCGATTTTGCCGAGTATCTTGGACACTACCAATTCTGCGTACGCCTCTTGAGCGTCGTCATTCTTTGAGAACTCTTCGGCATAGCCCTTAAGCGAATAAAACTCTCCGTCTACTTCCACTGCCTTATTGGTATTGAGCGCCTTCAAATCGACTTTGATAGGCTTGCCGTCCACGCCTTGCGTAGTTAGTATTCTGCCCGTTGGCGCAATTGGATAGAAATAGTTGTTATATACGAATCTCGACTTGCTAAGCTCGTTTGGTTGGCGTATCATTATAGTTCTCAATACGCCGTTGTGATATGCGCCGGCAACTCTCTTAAGTACTTCCTGACGAATATTCTCATTGCCGTCCATATTCAAAAACTCTTCTCTCAAGACTTGCTTTTCGCCTTGAGTATAGTTATCCCACTTGTCAAGTTCTTTCTTTTTTCTCAAGAACGCATTGAAAGGAGCTGTGTAATTATTGTCAATTTCAAATTGCTTGACGGCCGTAATGAATTCAGACACAGTATTCGCGCCACGGCAAACGTTGAGTCTATAGTACTCCTTTTCCTTTTTGTAATCAAGAGTACGGTCCTTATCGTCCTTGACGTCGAAGTCGTCGGGATTACCGCCCTTACAACGCACGAAGTACCAAAGTCTGAACATCTTGTCAAGATTGCCTGAGTGTGGCGTAGCCGACAACAATACGCAATAGGTCGAATTGGCTCTCTTCTTTGTCACCATAAGCAAGGAAAGCAATTTCATTGCCTTAGCGTATTCGCCCTCTTCCGTGCAAAGGTGATGCGCCTCGTCTACGACTACCACGTCGAAAAGTACGTCTTTTATTTGATTTTCATTCCACTTTACAAAATCTTCCGTCTTGACGATAACAGGTCTTTTAGGACGTCTTACGTATCCGTCAAGAACTTCCTCGCATTCGTCAAAGTGCGGATCTTTAACTTGCAAAAGCACGCCTTCTCCAAGTCCGAAAAGATTTTCAAGTACGTTTATCCAACTGTCGTATACCTGCGACGGTACGACTAAAAGTAGCGACTTCATCTTGCCTCTGACTGCAAGTTCGCTTAGTATAGCGCACGCTTCAAAAGTCTTACCGCTACCTACTACGTCCGCCAAAAGTCCGAAGCCTCTCAATTCTTTAAGAAAAATCGTAACTGCCGTCTGCTGTCCTTTAAGAATAGCCTGACCGCCTTTATCCGCGAGTGGAATAATACCGTACTTACCGCCTTGATTTTTATACACGTCGGGCTTGATTTTAAGCTCGGCAAAATCGTCGTATCTGTCAAGCTCTTCAGCGCACTTAGTCAAAGTCGCCATTTTTGCGTCAAATGGACGGACTTCTCCCGCTATCTTGGAGCGTTGAACGTCCTTATCAAATGCGCCGTCGCCACATCTTAACGTAAATTTCTTTCCCATTCTGCCCTCCGCTCTCAATCGGAACTCTCGACTTCAAAGTCGTCAACTCCGCTGAATTTTAATACTATATTCTCGTAATACGTCTTTTTGGGATAACTCGACGACCCAACAGGTCTTACGAGTATCATGTTGTATCTGCCGTTCTTCATCACGTCATTGTGTATGAATGGCGTAGCTCTGCCGTCGGCGTCTATCTTTACGCCCTCTTTGAAATAGAGAAGTCCTTGAATTTCCACGCGTTTCAAAGCCCCTTTATCCTTGCAATAGAAGAGTATCTCGCCCTTATTAGCTCCGCCCGACACGACCTTGAGGTCAATGTCTTTTTCTCTCTGTCTTCTTATCTCGCTGTCGGGATCGCCTATTACGTCGCCTTTTTTACCAATCGTAGTAGAGAAAATCTCCTCGTTCTTTACTCTATCCGACCAAGCGTCTTGATAGTTGACGTACGTTGAGCAAGAATACTCCCCGCCCTTAGGCGGAATAACTCTTCCTCTTAGCAAGAAAATGTCAAGTATTTTCTTGTTTATATTTTTGTTGTACAACCACGTGCCGTACGATAGCGCAACCGCCATCTTGAGTTCGTATCCCATAAGCGCTACGATAGCTCCGCCTACCGCAGGAGCAAAAGTCGAATCCTCATTAGATAGTATCGTAAAGTTATCATCCTCGCTTTGATAGTCGTCAAAGGTGATAATCTCTACTCTCAAGCCGGCATTTTTCAACTGCTCGTCTATATATTCTATCAGTCCGTACGTTTCGCTTACTCCGCCCGAAAGCATAACTTTATCCACGTCTTTATTGAGAGTTCTCTTCATCTCGCTGATTATATAATCGGCAATCTTTTTAGCTACGCCCTCGCTATTCTTTATACCCACGCACTTAAGGAAATCATCTCTCGTAACGCCCGTTTGAACTACAACGTCGCGCTGTATGGACATCGTCACGCCGTCCTTAAAAGCAAGCTCGAATATATCATCGTCTAGCGAAAGCGCCGTCTTAGTCTTTTTAATCTCGTTGAGCGTCAAAAACTGCGTCGAGTGCAATCCCTTTTCGGCAATATATCCTTCCTCTCCCGACGGCGGAGCGCCTACCGTTTCTCTGTCTGATATAACGCCCTCCACGTAATCTCTTAAGGCGTAGTCAAAGTCGTTTCCGCCTATCTCCATCGGCTCGTTGTGTCCGTCCACGCCGTCGATAATCATACTTCCCGACGAATTGAGAGTGAATTTTGCGACGGATATATCTTCCTCGCCCATATCGAAAATTACTACCGCATCGCCCTTCTTTAGTACTTGTCTGTGGTATGCAAAAAGCCCCAACGCTTTTGTAGAAGAGAGAACTTTTTTCATATCTTTCCCGCACGCGCGAGTTGCCAGACGCACTAGCTCTTCAACGTATTCCTTGCCCGCCTTGGTAGGATACACCAACGAATAATTGATGTTTTCAAAGTGAATGCCCCTCTCTTTTTGCAACCTCTGAATAGCAGGCATTACGGTTTTGTCAATCAGATATCCAAAAAATTCTTCGCACACCTCTTGCGGAGTCTTGTTACCCTTAAAGGTCATGTCCAAGTCCTCGGCCTTAGCAAAGTCCTCGGCAAGTTTTTTCCTGTTGGGGAAATAGAACTTGGGGAACAAATTTTTGTTGAAATAATACTGTTTGTTACTTGCCGTCACCCTCTTATCGCGACGAATGAGAAGTAGCGACAACAACGACTTTATCTTAACTACGGTGACGAAAGACCTATCAACGTTTTTATACACCTCTTCTCCAAATAGCCAAGTCGAAGTTTCCTCGTCGTAGTAAGCAATAGCGGGAACTATCACGCTTCCCGTAATATCGCAAGGCGCAAGTTTGCCGTATTCCACGCCATTTTTAGAATCAAAAGCATACGCAACCTTGACTGTATCACTGCCAAGATCTATAGCAACTTCCAAATTCTTAACGAAATTCGTCATACTCGCTCCTTAATTTTTCAAATTCCTTTACAAAGTAAATTATAGCACAATAATCAAGAGTTTTCAATATATATTTATTATTTAATATTACAAATATTTGGTATAT